>CAZDAW010000098.1:0-13688 GCA_964503685.1 uncultured Anaerolineaceae bacterium
GCCCCCAAAATCAAGTCTGATAGCGTTGTTTAGACAAAGGCCTATTATAGTTTACGATGAATCATTGACGCTAGAGACTTCCAACACCAAAGAATAAATCATTCAGATGTGTCATGTTGATGAGAAAAGTCACATCAATGGAATTGAAAACTTCTGAACTAAGCTAAGCGAGTCTTGAGAAAATATAACGGAATTGACAAGCAATGTTTCCATTTTTTCCTGAATGAGTGCGAGTTCCGCTTTAACTATGGAACATCAAAAAACCAACTCAAGATCCTAAGAGAATGGCGCTCAATTTAGAGCTTATCTACTACAGCCGCTTAAATTATGTTTATGGACCAATGAAAAAATGACAGAGCCTTAAGATCAAAAACCAGGCAACAGTGTTATACAATATAGTCTGTTAGCGGAAAAATAATCTTATGCAAAACATATTCCATTTCATCTCTAAGCTTTATTAAACTTTCGGAGTTGTTCTTCTTTGCGCCTTCAGCGTCTCCATTGAGGATGCAGTCGACAATGATGTCATGGTCATGTTGCCGTTGCGCTAAGTCCAAAGGTGGATATCGGCTGTGGAATCTGTAAAGCTGTTCGTTCAATTGATTTATTATGCTTATTGCCCGCGAATTGCTGGCCAATACAAGTATTTGATCATGAAGTTCATGATCCAGCTTGATCCATTCGTCTAAATCCCTTTTTTTTGCGGCGTTTCGCATTTTTTCTATGCATTTTCTGATTTGGTCTTTGCTTGATGCTTCGCGAAGAGCTACCTCGTTCATTATAATCCTTTCCACGACAATTTTTACATCAAATATTTCCATTATATCTTTTAATGATAATGAATAAACTCTCCATCCCAGTCCTTGTAGATATTCGACGAAGCCCTCTCGTTGTAAATGCAATAATGCTTGATGAATTGGCGTACGACTCATTGATAGTCTTCGGGTTAGTTCTATCTCCGAGAGTATCTCTCCCGGCTTCAGTTTATATGACATAATTTGTTCTTTTATATGTAAATAGGCCTTGCTTTCCAAAGTTTGATTGTTTTTTTCTAAGTTTTCTGTATTCTTCATATTGATAATATATATCCTATCAAATAAGAAATTTCAAGATTTCCTCTTGTATACATAAAAATAATTTTGTGTATACAGAAATATGTAATTTTGTTCTTGACAAAAGGCAAAACAAGTATATGCTCTTGGTTAAGTACTACTCCGAAGTCGAGCAACAAACCATCAATACCCTTTAAGGGTAACCAGGAGGCTCTGTATGAAACGAGTATTTGGATTCTTGCTGCTTTTTGTAGTCTTAACTTCATTCTTGTCCGCCGCTCCACAGGATTTCGACGTATCATTCAACCAGGCACTCCATGACTTGCTCCCTGAATCGATTAAGAAAGCAGGGGTTATTAATGCGGCCACGAGCGCCGGATCTCCGCCCTATACCTTCTATGCCGATGATAATAAAACAATCATAGGGGGAGACATCGATTTAGCGTATGCGATCGGTAAGGTACTCGGGGTCGATGTTGTATTCACTCCGCTCGCTTTTGCGGGGATCATACCAGCCGTAATGTCGGGTCGTTTTGATATGTCCATCTCTAGTATGGGTGATACGCCTGCCCGGGAAAAGCAAATAAATTTTGTGAACTATTCCGTAGAAGGAAATGCGATACTTGTAAAGGAGGGCAATCCAAAAGGTATCAAGGTTCTGAGCGATTTGGCTGGTAAGCAGGTCGCAGTACTTCGTGGAAGTGTTATGCAAGGATTGGTGGAGCAGTTTAACGAGCGAAATGCAAAAAAAATCGATATCCAGGTATATCCAAATCAAAATGAGGCAAACCTCGCCGTCAAATCTGGTCGCGCAGACGCTACTTTGGCAATGGCAGGAACTTCAAACTATTACGTAAAGCATAATTCGGATACGGGGCTCCAGGTTCTTTTAAACGAGCTTTATGGTGGTGGCTATAACGCTATTGGTGTGGCAAAAAATAATCCTGCTTTATTGCTCTGTCTTGAACAGGCGCTTTTGAGAGTTATTCATAGTCCTGCGTATGAAAAGATCCTTACAAAGTGGGGTCTTGAAGGTGGAATGATTCCCGTTCCTTGGATTAATGATGGAGCGAGATTTGCTCAACCCAATGGTTAGTAGTGGTTTGAAGAAATCTTGATGTCGTTGACAGAAGGATAATAGAAATAAACAGTTTATTTCTTGCCACATCAATGATCTATCGAAGGGAATTTGGTTTTTATTTGAAATCTTTTATGACGACTATACATCTTAAGGAAGGGGAAATTAATGAATCGCCGAATTTCGATTGAGGTACTTGGTACAAATGTCAAAGCTATTGCCGAACTTTATGAAGATGATGCCCCAAAAACTTGCGAAACGCTATGGGGAGCGCTTAAAAACCCTTTAGAGGCAAAAGCGATACATGCCATGTACGCCGGACCTGAAGTATTTATAAGTGATTTCCCAGAGTCGAACAAAACATTCGATCCAAAAGCTCTCCCTCTCGAGAATGCTACCGCCTATCCTTCTCCTGGAGACATCGGATGGTTGTATATCCCTCCCCATAATGAAAGGGGACAACGAAAAGAGATTTGGGATTTTGCTTTTGTGTATGGAAGGGGTGTTACGTTTGATTCTGTACTCGGAATAAGGCCGATAACTGTCTGGGCTCATATCGTCGAAGGTCTTGATGAGTTTGCCGTACAGTGCGCAAGAATTCGGTCAGATGATGGTCCTAAAGTTCTGAGGGTGAAAAGAGTAGAGAGGTAATAAACTTAGCAGTAGGTACAGATTGTACCTACTGCTATCTTTTAATTGAAAATGAAACAGACACGTAATTATCTCTCAAGTTTTTATTTATGCTTTATAAGGTTAAAAAGTATTAAGAATAGTTTGTTTATTGTGGTTGCTATGGGACATAGGGTAAAGTAAGGAATTGGATTTTTGCAAGCTAAGGAGACATCATGGTTAAAATAAAAAATGCTGAAAAAGAAACCGCTTCTGGTGTTTCCACAAATCTGAAATACATAAAAACAAAACCATGGGGAAGTTGGATTGCCGCCGCAATACTTGCGGTACTGCTCGCGCTTTTATTATGGGCAGTGGCGGTGAATCCGAATATTAAATGGCCAAAACTCGGTGAGTACCTTTTTGACAAAGCGATAATGCAAGGATTTTCGATAACCATAAGACTTACCATACTTTCTATGGTTATTGGTATAGTTTTAGGTGTGATTTTGGCGCTTATGAAATTATCTACGAATACGGTGCTTAGGGTAACCAGCAGTGCCTACATTTGGGTGTTGCGCGGAACGCCTGTATTGGTTCAGTTAATCTTCTGGTACAATATGGCATTGATATTTCCCAGAATAGGTATTGGTTCGTTTAGTCTGAATACCAATCATGTAATAACCACCTTTGGCGCGGCCATATTGGCGCTCGGATTAAACGAGGGCGCGTATATGGCAGAAATTGTAAGAGCTGGATTTCTTTCTGTAGCACGAGGTCAGATGGACGCGGCTTTAGCTACCGGCTTAACTCGCCGTCAGGCAATGCGATACATTATTATCCCCCAATCACTTCGTGTAATAATTCCCCCTACTGGAAATCAGACCATTGGCATGCTGAAAACCACCTCTCTCGCTTCAGTAATTGCGGCGCAAGATCTTCTTACTGTGACTGAAAATATCTATGCCAAGACTTTTTTGGTGATCGAGCTATTGATTGTGGCAAGCATTTGGTATTTGGTTGGAACGACAATCGCTAGTATTGGTCAATACTTTATCGAGAGGAAATTCGGCGCTGGATCAACAACTACAGGTGTTAAAATGTCTGATTTTTTACGTGAGCGAATGTTGAGCAGTACACGGGCATTGAGTGCGTTGAGCTACCTTAACAAGGAGTGATAATCGTGTCGGACAAAATCTTGCTTGAAGCTCGTGGCGTTGAGAAATCTTTCGGGCACATTAAAGTTATTAGAGGCCTGGATTTGAAAGTTAGAGAAGGCGAGACTGTGTGCATTATCGGTCCTTCTGGAGGAGGGAAAAGCACATTTCTTAGATGCGTAAACTTCCTCGAAAAAATTGATCGTGGCGCGTTATTATTTAAGGGACAGTTAGTCGGATATTCCAAACATGGCAGCATTCTCAGGGATTGGAATGAACACGAAGCAGCCTCCTATCGTGTGAAAGTCGGTATGGTTTTCCAGCATTTCAATCTCTATAACAACATGACCGCCGGCGCTAACGTCGCTATTGGGCCTAGAGTTGTAAACGGAGAATCGCAAGGTAAAGCAATGGAGCGTGCCAAAATTCTATTGGAAAAAGTTGGCTTGATTGAAAAAATCAATTCATATCCCAGTCAACTCTCCGGTGGGCAGCAACAGCGCGTAGCGATTGCCCGGGCTCTCGCAATGGAACCTGAGATAATGCTTTTCGACGAAGCCACCTCCGCGCTGGATCCCGAATTAGTAGGAGAAGTTCTGCAGGTGATGAAAGATCTGGCGACTGAAGGTATGACGATGCTAGTCGTAACACACGAAATTGGCTTTGCACGCCAGGTCGGGGACACTTTGATTTTTATGGATCAAGGCGTAGTTGCTGAAAAGGGAGATCCGAAAGAAATGATATCCAATCCAAAATGCCAGCGTACAAAGGAATTTTTATCAACGGTGTTATAGATTCATATTTGATTTTTGACATTATGGTTATGAATTTACAATAATTTATCAGGAGGAATTTATGAAGATCAACGTTTTGTATGTGGGCGATACTCAAGTCAACGTGTCGACATCGATCAAAGGCATTGATAGTTGGACATTCACTTACTATTCAGATTCCGCGCATTATTTAAGAGACGCGCTTAATGCAGCCCCAGATATCAATCTTGTCCATATCAGATCGAGCGAATCCATACGAGACATGCCATCAACGGTTGAAGAGTTTAAAAAATACGATTGTGTGATTCTTAGCGATTTGGGGTTCAATAGCGTAAACTTGCAACCCGGGAATACACAACCCTTTAAGGTTCCCATGGGTCCCGATCGTATTCAGGGACTTCATGATTACGTCGTTCAGGGCGGCGGATTCATGATGATTGGCGGTTGGCTTAGCTTTTCCGGTATTCAGGGAAAGGGTCTTTGGGGTGGAACGAAAATTGAGGAAATAATGCCGGTTACATGCGAGCCTCGCGGAGTCGACGATAGAATGGAAATTACTCAGGGATTCAAGCTCGATTTCAACGACCCCGATCACCCCATCGTTAAAGGGCTTCCGTGGAATGAGTCTTATTTATTGCTAGGGTATAATAAGACCCACCTCCGGAGCGATTCCTATCTTATCGCATCGTATAACGGCGAACCTCAAATTGCCACAAGAAAAGTAGGCAAGGGGCGTTCAATTATTTTTGCAAGCGATGTGGGCCCTCATTGGGCCGGGAGTCTACTAGAATGGTCTGGTTATGCGGAATTCTGGCAAAGAATGAGTAGATGGGCAGCTGGTTCATTGGCTTGATGATGGTTCGGTTTGTTGAGTGGGTTCAGCGTTTTCTTTCATACCATATTGAGTATCGGACAAATCGCAAAAGGCAAGGCTTAAATAACTGATTTAGCTAGGCGGTCATGTTTAAACCTTGCCTTTCCCAGCTTTAATGGAGGTTCAGGAAAGTATTGTTTTTAGGTGTAATATGAATTTATCAAGCATTGTCTTAGGCATAGACTCAAGTACGCAAAGTACCTCGGCGATAGTTTTAAACGCGGCAAGTGGTAAAATCGAAGCGGAGGTAAGGGTAAATTATAAAAATGATTATCGTTTAAAAGAGTATGTATTAGATCCGACCACAATGGTTTTGCCCCCATTAGAACCCGGCGAAGCTTCTCAGCCAGCCCAAATGTATCTAGCGGCGCTAGATGCCTGTTTCAGTGACTTATATAAAAGTTGTCCAAATTTAATCGGTAAAACAGAAGCAATTAATGTTTCCGCGCAACAACATGGCCAAATATGGCTATCGGAGAAAGGTGTTCAATCAATATATAACTTACGAAGCCCTATGGATAACTGGAAGCTGACAGATTACTTTGCTGATGGCTTCTCTAGTGAAAGAGCCCCCATTTGGATGAGCTCGAATTCCCTCAAAGAGTCTATGCAAATCAGAAAATTTGTGGGTGGCCCAAACGCAATAACAAAAATTTCCGGCTCAAATAGCCCGGTCCGTTTCACTGGCTCGGTATTGGCACGGACGGCGTCTCTTTTAGAAGAAGCGTATAGAAATACAGAACGCATCCATCTCATATCGTCCTTTCTCGCTGCCGTATTATCAGGTGATCCAAATGCTCCGATAGATTGGGGGAATGGATCTGGCACTGGTCTCATGAATTGGCGTGAAAAAGTTTGGGATCAAGTCTTAATCGACGCAACTATTTCCTGTGGATTGCCTGATTCAAACCTTTTGTCAAGATTACCGCCACTATCAAGCCCCTTAACTGTCATTGGCAAAATTGCGCCATATTTCACAAAAAAATACGGATTTTCGCAGGATTGTTTGATTATCGCTTCGTCAGGGGACAATCCTCAAACTAAGGTTTTGGCCTCTGGAAGCATGCTTTCCCTTGGGACTAGTTTCGTGATAATGGGCCAAGGTTCGCAGCCTGTTTTAGAAGCAAATGCTATGTATGATGGTATTGGCAGACCTTTTCTTTTTGGATGCAGAACAAATGGATCTTTGACTTGGGATGATCTACGCAAACGAAGCGGATATTTATCCTCTGATTATCAAGTATCGGAAAAGGCTTTAGCGTCGGTAACTCCTGGTTCAATAACGCGAATCTGCCAACCCAGGGAAGAGTCTTTTCCGATTTCACCTATACTCGACATCGGGAACGAATTACCCTTCGCAGAAAATTATGCCGGGGTGGTGGATTCATCTCTCAGCCTTGTTTACCTAGCTTCTAGGTCATTCTCTGGTCTCGATTCGGAGTCAATTACCGTGACTGGGGGAGGATCGTCAAGCTATGAAGTTCTTAAGAGAATCGCTGGGATTTGGGGTAGAAAAGTACTGCAGATAAAAGACGCAGGAGCGGCGCTTGGAGCGGCAGTAGCGGCGGCTTGTGCATTGGTAGCTAAAAATAGCGTTGAAAATTTTATTGAAGTTATTCGTAATAGAGTTATTAAGCCCAGCAGGGTTGTTGACCCGGAAGACACGATATATAACGCATATCATCGTTCGTCAGGATACTTGGAAAATTTGCAGGATATATTCCTAAACAGTATTGCCAAGAAGAGCGACCATTATGGAAAATAAATATACAATAGGCCTTGATTATGGCACTAACTCGGTGAGAGCGGTGCTCATAAACGTTGCCGATGGACATCAAGTTTCATCCAGTACTTATGAGTATCCATCCGGCGTAAATGGAATCATTCTTGACGAAAAAGAACCGCTTCTCGCGAGGCATAATCCAAGAGATTATATCAGTGGCATAGAGGCGGTAATTACGTCCTTACTTGATAAGGCAGGCCGGGAGTATAGCATTTTATCCGATTCCGTAATTGGCATCGGAATTGATTCGACCGGTAGCAGTCCGATGCCTGTCGATCGAACCGGCTGTCCGCTTGCTTTTTATGAACGATTCAAGGATGAGCCGAATGCGTACGTATGGCTTTGGAAGGATCACTCCTCTATCGACGAAGCTCAAGCGATAACAACACTCGCTCGTAAAATCAGGCCGTCCTATCTATATAAGACTGGCGGAAATTATTCAAGCGAATGGTTTTGGTCGAAGATTCTACACTGCGTACATACCACAGCAGAAGTTTCCTCATCGGCGTGGTCCTGGGTGGAAATGTGCGACTGGATTCCAGCATTGCTGGCGGGAGATACCACGCCGGGAAAAATTAAGAGAGGTATTTGTTCGGCCGGACATAAGGCTATGTTCCATCCTGATTGGGATGGATGGCCTGATCGAGAATTTCTCTCTCTATTGCATCCAGAGCTGGCCAGGATTGGCGAAACACTAGGGCGCGAAACCTTCCCTATTGGTGAAAAGGCAGGCCACTTATGCTCGGACTGGGCCGATAGGCTCGGATTGAAAACGGGCATCGCAGTAGCTGTTGGTGGTTTGGATGCACATCTTGGCGCTGTTGGTGCAGGAATTGCGCCCAATATTCTTGTACGAAATATCGGTACCTCCGCTTGTGATATGATGATATCACCTCTTCGATCAGGTCTTTCAGACGTTGCGGGCTTAGCTGGAATAATACCTAATTCTATTTTGCCCGGTTATTACGGCCTGGAAGCGGGCCAATCTGCGGTAGGTGATATATTTAAATGGTATTCTTCGATAATATCCGATAAATCATCTTGTTCATTGAATAATTCCAATAGTAACATGTATGAAAAGCTTCAGACCGATGCCTCGAAAATTTATCCAGGCGTTTCGGGATTGTTGTCGTTGGACTGGTTTAATGGTAATAGGACCATTCTTATGGACCAGCGACTTACAGGGGTCGTTATTGGATTAACACTTCATACGTCGCAGGCAGAAATTTATAGGGCCCTGATAGAAGGTACCGCCTTTGGCGCGAGAACTATTGTTGAGCATTTCGAAAAATCAGGGTTTGGAATCGACAGGATAATCAATTGTGGTGGGATAGCCTATAAAAGTCCTCTTGTAATGCAAATATACGCCGATGTCTTAGGCAGAAAAATGGAAGTCTCAGAATCAAAAGAAACCGCCGCTTTAGGTAGCGCAATATCAGCGGCTGTCGCGGCAGGTAGGGAAGCGGGAGGATATTCTGATTTCTCCTCAGCAATTAAGGCGATGACGAGGGTATCTGGAGTTAGTTATTCGCCTGATCCAGAAAAGACAATGATCTACAATCAGCTGTTTTCGTTATTTCGCAATGCCCATGATTCCTTCGGCATTAAAGATAACAGACTCGATATGTACGCTTTAATGAAGTCATTGATATACATCAAGGACGAGGTGAGTAAATCTAAAAAAGCATAAGATTAATACAAAACATGATGATTCTAGTGGCAGATTACAAATAAAGTTTCGTTAGTTTCATGTAAAAGATATGAAACTAACGAAACTAAAATATTCAAAAACGATTGATAGTAATATTGGTTTTGTACTATTTCTTTAAAACCAAGGAATTTTTAACCGCGCTTTCGGCAGATATTCGTCCCCAAGTTGTACATAAGCTGTGACCAATACCTCCTATTGTATTATGGCCGGCGACATTTGCTGAACCGATGATTTCACCAGCTAAATAGCAGTTGCCTACCTTAGACCCATCAGCTCTCATCAATTGTCCGTCAGCATTAATCCTAGGTCCACCAGCGGTCATCATTAGATAAGGCACTGTATAAATGGCATAATAAGGCCCCTTGTCAAAAGTTAATAAATTCTTGGTTCTTCCAAACACCGTGTCTTTTCCCGATGCTATATCACTATTGTATTTTGTAACAGTATTGACAAGATTTTTTGTATTGATCATTTTTGATAACTCGCTAATCGTATCTGCTTTAAAAGCATACTTTCCTTCGGAAAGCAATTCGTTTAGTTTTTCTTTGTTATCAAATGGTTTTGAATTGCTCATCATTCCAGAGAAAAGGGGCTTATCATCGGATATCATTTTCTCGGATACTATAATGTAGACTATATTTTGATCGGTAGTTCTCCAAACAGTCCTTTTATCCATGGATGAGGCGACCGGTTCATTAAACAGCCTTTCTCCGGATGTATTTACCCATATGGCTCCATTATAGTTGATATTGCATCTTAGTGAGGCCTGGAAGCCACTTACAGGAACTGATCCGCCATAACAAGAACAATAATCCATATTATCCAATGCGGCTCCAGCGGACCTGGCAAAATCATACCCAGAGCCTATAGCAGTGTTAGGGTCATTAGAAGTTATGTTGGTGAAGTTAAATTCTTTGAGCCATTTTTCGCTATACCCATATCCACCGGTTGCAATAATAACAGAAGGCGCCTTATATTCCTTTCCATTCATTACGACACCAATAACATCTTTGTTCTTATTAAATAACAAACTTTCTACTTTGGAATTAACAAATAACTGCGTGGTTCCTTTCTTAACAAATTCATCCAATTTCGAATATATTGCCTCAAGAAAATACCTGGCTCCTCCCGATGCCGCTCCTCCTGCGGTATACGTGCCTCGATTTGTATTCATGGTAAGATACCCGCCACTATCCACCTTGCCATTAAACTTGACACCCACATAATCCTGAAGCCAATCTATTGCATTGCCCGATTCCTCGGCATGCTTTCGAGCAATTACTTTGTTCAAGTTTTTTTCTCCACCACCCATGGTGATAAAGTCATTATAAAACTTGTCAGGACTATCTTCTATACCTGCTTCTTTTTGCATTTTAAAACCTGCGCCGCTAATTGAACCACCGGCAGTATTGGCTGAACCGCCTAGTTTGTCACTTTGCTCAAAAAGTACTACTCTTGCGCCTAATTCGGAGGCTCGTAAAGCCGCCGTACAACCCGCCAACCCGCCTCCAACAACTATAACATCTGGTTTAATAGTTACTGGGTCTTGTAGTTTCGCGGTTGTTGACTTTTCACTGGAAGAATTTAAATCCTTATCTGTGGTACAACCAATAAAAAGCAGGATAAACGCTGATAACACTAAGAAGACAATCTTCTTCATAAAATCCTCCTAGTTGAGAGTCTCATCAAAGATGTGCGCTGTCAACTAAAATCAGCTACGCATATAACGATTCAAAGAAAGTCAAAAAACAATGAAATCGTGTATTAACTTTTTTTGAATAATTTACATAAACTTAATTTACTGCAATAGTACTCATGCTATTACTGATACTCAAATGATTTTGACGTACACTAGATTTTTATTGTATTAAATACTCTTACCAATGAAGACCTTTCGATATCATTATCTTTTCTCAAGATCCGCTAACTTGATTCTAATAGGTTTCGATTTCATTGATGTGATTTTTCCTCAACAAATATATTTGAATGATTTATTCGATGGAGATGAAATCAGCTGATGCTCAATGCATAATAGCTCTGCGATAGGCGTCAGGATGGGTCAGGTTATGTGGGATGGTTCAAATGCGTAGTTACTGCGGATATGATCATCAGTTCCATGATAAAGCATTCCAGAGGTCTTCTATATATGTTTCTCGTTAATATACAAGGATTTGTGATAGCTTTTTAGTATAGCACCGACTTTATCCGGAACAGAGTCATAAGCAATAATCTATTAAAATTTTTCCTTGACGAATCAATAATTAAGCATTAGACTCTTGTTGGATGTCCAACAGCAAGTGATGGGTATCGTTAATTGGGAAAGGCTAAGGTATGAGTGATAATTCATTTAGCAGCCTACGCAACCCTTCAATAATTGATCAAATCAGAAAAAACTTACTTGATAGGGTTGTTGACGGAAGGTATAAGCCTGGTGATCGCTTGCCCTCCGAGCCGGAACTGGCGGGGATGCTTGGTGTAAGCAGAAATTCTCTGCGTGAAGCAATTACACTCCTTGAAAATGAAGGCTTCCTTTATCGGCGTAAGGGTATCGGTACTTTTGTCACCCATAGCGCGCCTATTATTAAAGGCGGCATAGAGCGACTTAAGGGTATCGCGGACTTTATTCGTGAAAGGGGCTACATCCCAGGCAATATCATTGTAAAAATCGACACTGAAATATGTGATGAGGAAATAGCAATTATACTCGATATAAAACCTGGGGAGTTGATTACGTTCATTGAAACTATTAAAACAGCATCGGGCAAGCCGGTGGCAAGCTGTATTGATCTGATTCCATGTAGATATCTGAAAAAACCCGTAAAAAAATCAGGATTTAATGAGTCTATTTTTGAAAATCTCAAGAAAGACCATGGTATTATTATCGCATTCGCGGAATGTGATTTGATCGCGACTACTTCCGATGACAGCCTTGCCTCAAAGTTGAGTCTTGATGCGGGAAGCCCCGTCCTTCTTCTCGAGCAGGTACATTACAACGATAGGGGTGACAAGGTGTTGTACTCGCGCAGTTTTTTCCCTTCTAGCAGATTTTCATTCAAACTCATACGGAAACGTTGAGCTAATTCGATTGTTGGGAGGTTCGACATGAAAAGGTTTATTGTGGTGCTCCTGGTCTTATTCCTGGCGGTCGGCATGACGACCGCCCAAAATCTGGAAGTGTTGTGGATGGGCTGGCCGAAGGACCAGGTTATGCCGCTGATCAACGAATTTCAAGCGAAAAATCCTGGAATAAAAATCGACATCCAGTTAATTCCGTTCGGTCAATTATTCCAAACCATCGAGGTGAGACTTGCCTCCGGAGGCGGCACTCCCGATGTGTATATCGTTGATGGCCCCAATACGGCCTCCTATGCGGCGAGAAAGTATCTGCTGCCTCTCGATGAGTACTTTAGCCCGGCGGAAAAAAATGCCTGGTTCAAATCATCGATCAAGACGGGAACCTATAATGGCCAGTTTGTTTCGGTTCCGTATGGAACATCGTCGGCAGGCTTATTCTTTAATAAAGCGATATTCGAAAAATATGGTGTTCCATTTCCCTCGGAAAAAATATCAGGTCGCATGACATGGGAAGAGGTCGTGGACCTGGCAAAAAAACTTACCATCGATATCGACAAGGATGGGAAGCCCGAGATATGGGGCATTTGCATTGAACAAATCGATAGACCATATCTGTTGTTTCCGCTCATGCAATCGCTTGGCGCTGAGGTCTTATCGCCCGACGGCTTTGAAACCAAAGGATATATTACTTCGGACAAGTTTGTTCGGGCGGCAAGCTTCTACGGTAAGCTGTTTAACGAGTGGAAGGTAAGTCCTCAGGGGATCAATGACTCGGCAATAGCCAGAGAGTATTTCGGAACCGGCAAGGCGGCCATGATGCTTGGAAATGAATGGAATATCGCAAGACTTTCAAAGTTCACTAATCTCCAGTATGGCTTGGCTCCCTTTCCGTATTTTGCAGGGGGCGTTCCTGTAACGCCTACAGGGAGTTGGCACGTAGGCATTAATCCTAAAACAGCAAATAAGGAAGCGGCGATAGCTTTCGTGAAATATATGACAGGAAAGGACGCGGTGATGAAATGGTACAAACTCAATGGCATCGCACCGGCTCGACCTGACGTCTATGCGGCTCTCCCCGCTGATTTCTCGAATCCTATGTGGCAGCTTTTCCTTCATGAAATGAACAATACTGCTGTGGCGAGGCCTGATACGCCTGGATATTCCCAGTATGAATTAATTCTGCGGGAGACTTTCAATGCGATACACTATGGAGCGGATCCGAAAAAATCTCTCGAGGATGCTGCGGCTAGGATTGACAGAGAACTGAAACGCTTCAAATAGGCTGAAACATTTTGCATAGATAAATACAAGGGTGCCGGGAATGAGCTTATGCTTTATCCCGGCACTATAGGGGACAGGCCATCATGTTCAAGAGTCGTGGAGCGGCATGGTTATTTGTATTACCCGCTTTAATTCTCCTATTGCTTTTTAAGGTTTGGCCGATAGGAGTGTCCTTTTTTGAAAGTGTAATGCAGACGAGCTTTTCTGGCAGAAGAAGTTTTGTCGGATTTGAAAACTACTCGTATCTTTTTAAACATGATCCTACTTTTTGGAATTCCGTAAAGGTTACCTTTTT
>CAZDAW010000099.1:0-13679 GCA_964503685.1 uncultured Anaerolineaceae bacterium
CAGGACGCAGCCCTTTCAAGGCTAAAACGAGAGTTCGAATCTCTCTGGGGGCACCTCTCTCAATTCCCGTATCTTTACCCGAACCGGGAGGAAAAGGGAGAACAACTGTAATAAGCCGCTCTTTTGGGCGGCTTTTTATTTTCCAGCCCTTTCATACCCACTGAGGGTACTTGAGGCTAAAACGAGAGTTCGATAAGCTAATAATTAACCAAAGGGGTTATGGAATGCAAATAATCTATCGCTTATTAGCAGAAATTCTACTTAACAAAGAAGTAAGAGGAAGAACATCATCTGGAACAGGAGTTACAAAATCAGTCGCTTCTCCCGAGAGATGTTCAACAGAGGCCCACGTAACTACTTTACCTGCCAGGCGCCCATCGCTCTTATCAACCAATATTTCTGACACGGAACAATTGTGATTGGCGCTGATATCAATTTGTCCCAGATCAACTTCTGGACAGAGGTCCTTCAATGGAAAATAGAATATGCCGCCGTGTCCGACAACAATTAAATTCTGATTATCTTTACCAGCAATGATCTGCTCAATTCCAGATCGCATTCGTTCCCAGAGGCTGTGATAATTTTCTCCGCCAGGAAACGCTGCTTCAAGTTCTCCATGAAGCCAACGCTCAATAATCCCATTATGCAACGCCCAGGCTTCTGAGTTGGGGGACATTTTTTCCAATTCACCTACATTGACTTCACGGAAATTCTCCATCACCACTGGCTTCATGCCAAGAGGTGCAGCGATAATCTCGGCTGTTTCCTTTGCCCGTTTTAATGGTGAAGTATATATCCCATCAATTTTGATGTTTTCAAAATACCTGGCCGTTTGTTGCGCCTGCAAGATACCCTTGGGTGTCAATGAATAATCAACCAGCTTACAAGAAAATTCTTTTGATATATTTGCCGGATTCTCTCCGTGCCGTACAAAATATAACCTGTTCATGTTTTCCTTGACCTTAAAATCGTCTAATTATATACTCTTTTATATTCTTACGTAAGCAAGAAACAGATCAACCCGTAAGCTTCACTCACAATGAAATATCACACCACCTTCATGATCCTTTTTTTCATCCTGTCAGTTATAGCTTGCAGCCTGCCTGCTCAGCCAGTCGCTGTGGCCGGGTATTCCTCTACCATCACTCTGACGCCTTTCCAACCCGATGCGTCAACTTCGCAATCCATACAGACCACTGCCGCCTTTGCAACGCCAGCACAAGCTGAAGAATCTAACAGACTTCCAATCTGGATCGATCCCCTTCTGCCGGTAACTTTGCGTAACAGTCTGACAATATCTCCAGAATTAAGGGAAGTGAAAGAAGCCAATGACGCCGCTGTACGTCTGGAAATGAATCAGGACGCCATAATCAGTCAATGGATCTATGCCCTGGTCGCGCCGTTTCCGACACTTACTGACTCTGTCTCATCGCAAGATTTAACTAACCTTTGGCGCGGGCAAGGCGGCGATTTCCTTAACGAGCATGCCTTGTTGATGGACGAAGAAACATTGCATGCGCTGACGACCATCTGGGGTTCCCCGGCTGATGGTGTGACGCAAATACTGCCGGCTAATGAGTTGGTTCAATATGCCTGGGACCACAAACCCGGCTGGGCTATTGTACCTTTTGAGAATCTGGAGCCGCGTTGGAAAGTAATTGAGATTGATGGTCAATCTCCAATTAGAAAAACTTTCGATCCGGCAATATACCCGCTCAGTATTCCAATCTCATTTACCGGAGAACTGGCGCCCACCATCCTGGGGATTAATTACATATCTTCACCCTGGTTGACTACCGGAAACCGCGACCCATCCCGTTTGACCGTTGTAGTGATGACCGGAGTCACTGCCCTGGTACGCGCCACCGCTTTTGCCATGGAACAACAGGGAATCACTTATCCGGCGCGGGATATTGGCAGTATATTGCGTGAAGCCGACCTGACGCATATCAGCAACGAAGTGCCGTTTGCCGAGAATTGTCCATACCCCAATCCAGTACAGCAGGATGTTCACTTTTGCAGCGACACACGCTATATCCAGCTTCTGGAAGATATTGGCACGGATATCGTTGAGATGACTGGCGACCACTTTGCCGATTGGGGAACTGATGCGATGTTATATACGCTCCAATTATACAAAGACCGCAACTGGCAGTACTATGGCGGCGGTGAAAACCTGGCCGATGGGCAAAAAGCAATTATTATAGAGCATAACGGCAACCGGCTCGCTTTTATCGGCTGCAACGCGAAACGAGGGGGGTTTGCTACCGCCAGCGAAAGTCAGCCGGGCGCTGTACCCTGCGACATTCCATGGGTGAGCTCTGAGATCACCCGACTGCGCGCCGAAGGCTATTTACCAATCGCCACATTCCAGCATTTCGAATATTACACCTATACGGCCCAGCCCGACCAGCAATCCGATTCACAAGCACTGGCAGACGCCGGAGCAGTCATTGTGAGCGGCAGTCAGGCTCACCAACCACAGGCGTTAGAGTTTCATAATAATTCACTTATCCACTATGGATTAGGTAATCTTTTCTTTGACCAATATGATGTAAGTCTTCCCTGCCGCCAGGGGTTCATCGACCGGCATGTTTTTTATAATGGTAAATATATCAGCACCGAACTTATAACCATCATGTTCGAAGATTATGCCCGCGCCCGTCTCATGACATCAGCCGAACGGCAGCAACTTCTTGCCGATGACTTCGCGGCCAGCGGCTGGTAGGTATTAATAACCAACTTATTCAGATATAATTTAAGTTAGACAACAACCACCAAACTGCTGGAGGACTGAAAATGGAAAGGGTAAAGACATTAAATTATAAAAACAAGAATATTGTGTATGTCGATGTATCTGACTGCATGCCTGAAGAGTCAATAAAAACCCTTCCTGAAGCAAAAAAAATTATCGCCTCACAACCCTTAGGCAGTGCGCTTGTGTTAATGAAAGTGACAAACGCGCATTATAACAAAGAGGCAGCCGAAGCGATTAAAGAGTTTGTTCAGCATAACACACCTTATGTTAAAGCATCTGCCGTCGTTGGCGCCGAGGGTATCCGTATGGTATTGCTGACGACAGTTGCTCTACTGGCGCGACGAGAAATCAAGACTTTCAATACCGTAGAAGAAGCAAAAGATTGGTTAGTTTCGATTTATTAAACCCAAAGTATATTATGCCAGATCTATCTGATCTCTCTGATCAACCAAAATTTACGATCAAAAAAGTTACTGCCCAGACAGGTATTCCGGCAGTGACGATTCGGGCCTGGGAAAGACGCTATAACTTTCTCAATCCTCACCGCACCGAAAGTAATTACAGGCTTTATTCCGATAGAGAGGTAGCAATTCTTATTTGGTTAAAAAATCGAATTGATTCGGGTTTTTCGATCAGCAGTGCAATCGTTGAGCTAAAAACCTCGCCACAAACGATTCAAATTTCCGAATTATTACCCTTCACACCATCTCATCCTAACAAAAAGACCAATAAATCACCGGCGGAATATTCAAAACGACTCTACTACCTCCTGATCCACCACGACGAAGAATCAGCATCGAATGTTTTACGAGAGGCAAGTTCGATCTTTGATGTCGCCGCATTATGCACCGATATTATCACACCCTGTCTGGTCGAAATTGGCGAAGCCTGGTACCGCGGCGAAATTCTGATATCCACCGAGCATTTTGCCAGTAACATCATCCGCGGCTGGCTAATGATGTTGTATCAGACAACAACCGTGCGTCAAAAAAAACCTTATATTCTGATTGGTTGCGCCCCTCTGGAATTCCACGACATCGGCAGCTTAATGCTGGCGCTCTTATTACGAAATGAAGGATACCAGACGGAGTACCTGGGACCCGATATTCCAATCGATGACCTGGTCTTTTATGCCGGCGATCAACATCCTGCTCTAATTTGTCTCTCAGCTACAACGAAAGGCAGCGCTCTGGGGCTCAAAAGTATTCAAGAAAAATTATCGCGAATCCGCCCACCTTCATCTTTTGGTTTCGGCGGGCGCGCTTTTAATCTAAACCCAGAACTTCGCGACCAGATACCAGGCGTCTTTTTGGGTGAAACTTATCCAATCGCTATTAAAAACATCCAGTCTCTGTTGAAATCCACCTGAATTCAATTTAAAGGGATCATTGTCAACCAATCTTTTTGGGATTATTCGGAGCTATCTACAATAATTACCCTTTTTCATTCAATTGGGTATACGCCGCCAGAGTTCGCTGCTTAGCAAAAGCATGATCGACAACTGGCGCAGGATAATCCTTACCAATCCGGCAATGTGCACTTAACTGAATACTGTCAGGCATCAGCCAGGGCTGATGGATATACGCATCAGGAACATCAATCAGCTCAGCGACCCATCTTCGAATATATCGTCCAAATGGATCGCTCTTGACACTTTGCAACACAGGATTGAAAATGCGAAAATATGGCGCTGCATCTGTACCTACTCCTGCTACCCATTGCCACCCGCCATTGTTAGCAGCCAGGTCGCCATCAACCAGGTTTTGCATAAACCAGCGCTCACCTTCACGCCAGTCAATTAAAAGGTCTTTCACAAGAAATGAGGCAACAATCATCCGGCAGCGGTTGTGAATCCAGCCAGTTTGAACAAGCTGCCGCATGGCAGCATCGACAATCGGGTACCCCGTCAGCCCATTTTTCCACAATTGCAGACTGTGCAGGTCATCTCGCCAGGGAATATTACGATATTTCCGGTTGAACGCTTCGTCAGCAACATAAGGAAAATGATAGAGTATAGAATGATAGAACTCCCGCCAGATTAATTCATTCAACCAAACTTCTACACCCCGGCGAGATCTTGAATCAGGCGCTTCTTGGATAGCAAAATAAGCTTTAAGGATTGCATGACGGGCTGAAAGCATTCCCCATTTAAAATACGGCGACAGGACGGAGGTCCCTTCGATGTCAGCCCGGTCACGATTTTCAGCATAATCCCAGATGGAATGTTCAAAGAAATGATCCAAGCGTCTGATCGCTTCACCTTCTCCCGCGAGAAACCCGGAAACCTCTGTCGCTTCGAACAAATCCGATTCTGGCAAGTCAGGCGCCCACAAAAAACGACCAGAAACAGATTTCAATTCGAGTAAATCGGGATTGACCAACTCCTTCCAGCGTTTGCTAAAATGGGTGAAAACAGTATAGGGCGTTCCATCGTGTTTTACAACCAGCGCTGGCGGTAACACAGTCAAGCCAGAAACCAGCCTTAATGGTAATTGGGTGGAGATTTCTCTATCTCTACGCGAAGCATAAGGGCCGTAATCTTCCTGGGCAACAATTAAATCAGCTTCATACATCGCACAAACTCGGGCCAGCACTTCAAGAGGCTTTCCCTGAATAACGATTAGTCGGCTGTTGCGTGAACATAGATCACGATCGAGATGGCGCAATCCGTTCAGTAAAAACACCTGCCGGCGAGTGGCAGGTGTTTTCAACAAAGCTGGATCGAATATAAACAGTGGAACTACCTGATCAGAATATTTCAATGCTTCTGCTAATGCAGGCGAATCAGAAAGACGGAAATCACGACGTATCCACCAGATAACCCGAGACACATACAGATTATAGCACCGACATTCAGCAAAATTCCTGAAACGAAAAATATGCTAATTCACTGATCCGGGCAAAAACTTACCCCTTTGCTGTATATGGAAGTCCTCCGCTGACAATCAGATGCGAACCAGTGATCTGGTCAGCAAATGGCGAACAGAGAAAAGCTACCGCCTTAGCAATATCATCCGGCGTCTCAAGACGGCCCAGAATCAATCGTCGGCGATATTCTTCTTTAACATCAGCAGGCGGAATGTTACGCCGCGCCCCTTCCTGCTGCCACTCCAGTTCCATCATCTCGGTTTCGACATCACCGGGGCCCACAGCATTAACCGTTACATAAGGCGCCCACTCCTGGGCAGCAACTTGCGTCAACCCGATAATTGCAAATTTCGACGCGCAATAAGGCCCAAAATATTTCGTGACGCAGTTAAACTGAGCAACATAAGAGCCAAGATTTACAATCCGGCCCCATTTTTGGGCAATCATATAAGGAGCTACCTTGCGCATACACAAGAAAGTACCCTTTGCCATAATATCCACATGCCGGTCCCAATCTTCTTCGCTGCAATCCAAAATCGGCCGGTAAAGTGAGATACCCGCGTTATTAACCAGGATATCAATGTGCTTAAATTTTTTGATAACATCATCGACCATCCCATCAACAACGCTGCTTTGAGAAATATCACCAGGCGCTACCACAGTTTTACGGCCCAACGCTTGAATTTCTTTCGCTGTTTGTTCTGCAGTTTCGGCTTTCAGATCATTCACCGCAATATCAGCGCCGTGTTTTGCCAGACGTAAAGCAATACCCTTTCCGATCCCACGACCTGAACCAGTGACCAGGGCTACTTTACCGCTAAAATCAAAGCCATTATCCATAGGAACCTCCAAATTTATGTAATCGACCAGAAAAACGAATGCCTTACTTTACCGCGCCAAGAGTTAACCCTTCAACGATATAACGTTGAGCAATTGCTGCAAATATCAACATCGGGATAATCGATACAATCGATGCTGCCGTCATTCCACCCCAATCAATGGATGCATAGCCGCGGAAGCCTGCCACTGCCACTGTAACTGTTTTTGCCGAATCAAAGGTCAGAGCCAGGGCAATTGTCAACTCATTCCAAATCCAGATGGCGGTCAGGATTGCAGTCGCAGCAATACCGGGGGCGGTGAGAGGTAGATAAACCTGGCGCAGGGTCTGTAAGCGGGTACACCCGTCAATTCTTGCTGCATCTTCCAGATCTACCGGTACATCTTTGAAAAATCCCCGCAACAACCATATTGCAAATGGCAATGCAAAAGCCTGGTAAACCAGCGCTAATCCAAGCTGGGTATCATACATCCCGGTCCGTTGATAGAGAATATACATGGGGATGATAAACAAGAACTCGGGAAACATGTAAGAAACCAGCAACCAGATAGACAGGAACTTTTTTCCCTTAAACGATAAACGGTTCATCGCATAAGCTGCCGGTACCGCACAGATTATAGCCAATATCACACCAACGATTGTAATCATGATACTGTTTTGATAAGCCTGAGCAAATCCAGCCGTCTGCCAGATTTTGAAATAATTGCTCCATATCGGCTTAAAAAACCAGACTGGCGGCATTGCGAATGCATCTTTTTGGGTCTTAATCGATATCGTAAAAATCCAGAAGATGGGAAATAACGTAACGATCACCGCAAAAATTGAAAGGGCATAAGCAATAATCGTAACAACTCTTTTTTTTGTCTTTGCATTCATATCTTAATCCCTCGTCCCTGTTTTCAAACACTTTCCCGCTCACCAAATCGCATATAAATCAAACAAAGAGCAAGAATAATGATGGAAAAAATCACCATCAGAGTCATGGAGCGGCTCAGGAACAGGAATTTAAAAGCAGTCCGGTAAGCCAGGGTCTGAACTGATTCGGTAATTTGCGCCGGCCCGCCTCCTGTGGTGCCAAAGATAATTGCAAACACCTTTAAACAATCAATTGTCCTGAAGATCAGCACAGTTAAAAACACAGGTTTAAGCATGGGAAGCGTCAGGTAACGGAAACTCTGCAAACTGGTTGCACCGTCAACTTCAGCGGCTTCGTAAGGCTCTTTCGGTAAACTCCTCAACCCGGCTGAGAGCACAATGAATACGAATGCAGTTTGCCACCATGTATCCACCATGATAATTGAAGGCATGGCTGTTGCCGGCGCGCCAAAGAATGCTGATTTGGGCAATCCAACCAGGGTGAAGAAGTAATTGACAATGCCCAGCGTCGGATCCAGCAAAATTTTCCACATCAAAGCGACGATAATCCCGGAAACCATTAAAGGCAACATCAGCAGCGTACGGAAAAAGCCCATGCCAAAACCCAAACGGTTGACAATAACAGCCAACGCCAACCCTAAAACAAGTTCAACGCTGACCGCGCCAACCGTAAAAAAAAATGTCTGACCCAATACTTTCCAGAATTTCGGGTCAGTCAAATACATGATGTAATTGCTCAGCCCGACAAAACTTCTGCTCAATCCCCAATCCCAATTGAACAAACTCATAACCAATGAATAGATCACCGGGTAGATTGAAGTGATTCCTAAAATAATTAAAGCAGGGCCGATATATAAATAACCAATCCTCAGTTTCCTGCGAGGTTTTTCTTGTATTAACGAAGATTCACCAACGGCCATTGATTCTCCTGAAATATAAGACAGCAATCAGAAGGCCAGTGGGGCAGGATCTATCCGGAAAATCCTACCCCACTCAAATTCAATCACTGTTTGTTATTATTTTACGACGCTTTCAACATTCGCCTGCAAATCCTGGCATGCCTGAACGGGATCTTTGCCGCCATAGATTTCCTGCACCGCATCCACGATCATGATCGCCATTTCTTTCCAACCCTCATAGAATACTGCGGTGGGGCGAGAAGTCGCCATAGCGGCTTGGACCGCTTCGACATAACCCGGGTTGAGCGCTTTTGTGTAAGTCTCATTTTTCCAGGTTGAAAGTCGCGGCGCGCCGCCGGTCTTAACGCCGATCCTGGGCTCAATTTCCTTGCTGGTCGCCCATTGGATAAAGTACCAGGCAGCTTCCTTCTTCTCGGAATTTTCCGGAATACCCAGTCCCCACATCCAGTGGCCGGTCATTGATCCTTTATCCGTCTTTGGAAGCGGTGCATAGCCAACTTTATCGGCTATCTGAGAGGCTTCGGGGTCTTCATAACCGGGGCCAAACAGACTGGCATCGATAAAGAACGCCACTTTCCCCTGGGCAAAGAGTTGATTGGCATCATTCCAATCGATTGATTGGATATTTGGCGGCCCGGCTTTCATCATACCGGCATAATTCGATAAACCTTCCACAATCCGTGGATCAGTGAAACGACCTTTCGTCCAATCGCCGTCGAACCAGACATTGTATGGCAGCGGTGTGGCGTCAGAACCAAAACTGTTGAAAACCACACCGGTCATTGTATCCATGACTGTATCAGAACGAACGCCGCGCATAACCGCGCCGAACACCTCGCCATTACCTTCATCAGTGATTTTTTGAGCCGCAGTCAATAATTCAGCGAAAGTTTCAGGAACTTTACCGCCCAGATATTTATCAACCAGCTCCTTGTTATAGAAGAGGATATAGGCTTCAAAGGTAATCGGAATACCGTATAATTGAGCCTTCTCATCGCCTGGAGGATACATTGCCCCGGCGCGAAATCCCTCTGGAAAATCAGCCAGATCGTAATCGGGCGAAGTCATCGTTGGGTCCTCCAGGTAAGGAGTCAGCGGGGCAATTAAATTGGCCGAATACTGAGTGAAGGCCGTGGAATCCATTGGCAGAAAATACACATCCGCAACAGGTTTATCAGAACGAACAGCCAGTTCCATTTTGTCAAAATACAGGTCTTCAGCGAAAGGTTGCATATTGACTTTGATGCCGGTTTTATCAGTGAATTCCTGGACGACTGTGCGTAAACCTTCAGTCCATGGATGTTCATTGAGTAGGACTGTAATTTCCTGGCCTTCAAAGCGCTTCCAATCAAATTCTTTGGGCGCTTCGGCTGCCGGTTCTTCAGCAACCGGCTCTTCTGCCGCAACTGGTTGTTCTGGCGCCGGCGTTGCCGCTGGTTGGCAGGCGGTCAGAACAAAAGCCGCTATCACCAATATACTTAATAAAACATATACTTTGCTCTTCATTCCTTATTTCTCCTCTTATTTATCATGAAACGAGTTACCTGTTGTTTATTCTGAAATAAAAAACCTCACCCGAATACTTTTACCCTTCACCTCCTTTCCGAAATTTTTCTTCGTCACTCACATGAAATATCATCAGCAAATGAATTATTCAACTCGTCAGGTTACAAATTTAACTTCAGGGGAGCCATGAAGGAAGCATATCTTTTATCTGACTTATCTCTTTTGATTCTATATTGCGAATTTCAGTATCCTCTTTATCCGTTTCCCTGGACTCAACAATGATCCACGAAGCATCAGGCGTTGCGATAACTGTATGCCAGGTGCCTCTCGTCACATTGTAAATAACACCCGGCTTCATATCATAAAGTTCAATACCCGCGCCAGAGCAAACAATCAACGCGCCCTGTCCACGCCAGAGAACAAAAACCTCATCCGAATTCTTATGGCGTTCGAACTGATTTATCTTTGATCGCGTCAAGTTTGGCTCCCAATTAAGTATAGCCACTGCCCAATCGCGCTCCGATACCAACGGCTTAAATCCCAGCCCATCCCAGTCATGCACTTCAACAGCCAACCGGTTTCCCATAAAATATTCCCTTCAGCGTAATTCTTTAGCCATCTTTTGAATTTTCTCGACCGCTGATACAATCTGCCTCATGTTTTCCACTGAACCCAACAATACATATTGTGGAAGCCACACTGTTTCCCAGGCCGCTTTTTCCGTATTCGGGTATTTCGCCTTAAGATACTCGTGTTTCGCTTTTCGCTGTTTACCGCATAACCGCTGACGATACTTATTATTTTTAAAAACATCCAACGCGTGAACCGGCGGATAACTGGCCTGTGTCGGTATTCCTTCCGCATTAAAGGCTTCGATAAACCGGTTGATCTCTATACCAGCAAACGCCTTGGTTTTGATCCGAAATATATAAGCGTAATGACCATTACGAGTGCAACGTTTGTCCTGTTTTTGTGGAATTACGCCATCAATCTTACTCAAAGCGTCATCCAGATAAGCGGCGTTACGCGTGCGAATAGCAGCCTGTTCATCCAGCCGACTTAATTGTTGGCTTAAGATTGCTCCCTGCCACTCACTCAAACGATAATTTGATCCGTACATAAAATGAGAGTAGAACCACTCTCCAGGCAAACGCCCGCAGTCATGGATTGATCTTGCTTTTCGCTCCAATTTATCATTATTCGTAATAACAATGCCGCCCTCGCCTGCTGTCATCAATTTGCTGGCCTGAAAGCTGAACGTACCAATATCGCCAATTGCTCCAACTTTGCGTCCCTTCCATTCACTTCCATGAGCATGCGCACTGTCTTCTACCAGTTTAAGATCATACTTCTGAGCGATATCAAGCAAACGATCTAAATCGGCTGGATGTCCACCTATATGCACCCCAATAATTGCTTTGGTCTGTTTCGTAATCGCTTTCTCGACCAGATCAGGATCAATGCAGAAAGTATCTGGGGTAACATCTACAAAAACCGGTAGGGCGCCAGTAAACAAAACAGCGCTGGCAGTTGCCACAAAAGTGAAATCAGGCAAAATTACTTCATCGCCTGGCCCAACACCCAGAGCAGCCAAGGCAACTTCCAATGCAGCAGTCCCATTGGTAACTGCAATACCATGCTTGGCTTCATGATAAGCAGCAAAATCCCTTTCGAATTGCAGCGTTTCTGTACCCGGAGTACGCCACCAGACCCGACTTTCAAGCACCTTTGTTAATGCTGCCTTTTCTTTCTCATCGTATTGCGGCCAAAGCGGAAAAGGTGATTTTACGACCGGATCGCCGCCGAATAGCGCCAATTTTTCCATTGAGACATACCTCCTGATTCATAATGACCCTACAACTCAACCCATCTTCGCTCTTGGGCGCTCTGCAGAAGTGCATCACATAAGAGCATTTCCTGATGGCCATCATCAAACGTCGGAAAGCCTCGCGGTTTGTTCAGGTCACCTTCACGAATATAATCGTACACAGCCCTGAACAATTGGAAGAATGTATCGGGATAACCTTCAGCATGCCCGCCAGGAAAAGCCGCAAAAGAACGCGCCACTGGACTCATCAAAGAGGGATCCTTGATAAGGAGTTGATTAGGCTGTTCGCGCCGCCCAATCCATAATTCATTGGGGTTCTCTTGATCCCATCTCAATGAAGCTTTCGAACCGCTTATCTCCCACCAAAAATAATTCTTTCGCCCGGCGCTCACTTGAGATAATGTCAGAACTGCTCGCCCGCCGTTTTCGAAAGCAATCAAGATGGCAGCAAAATCATCAGTGTTTATCTTGACGGGATCAGCTTCTTCCGCTGAACTCAGTTTATTAGAGAAGGTATCAACCGCCTGATGTGGTTTGTATCGGGTTGGAATAAAAGTTTTTAAATCAGCCAGAACCGATTCGACTTTCAGTCCGGTCATCCAAAGTACCATGTCCATCCAATGTGTTCCAATGTCGGCAACTGCCCGAAGGCGCCCTCCTTCATCTGCTGTCAACCGCCAATTCCAATCTGTGGGCAGAAATAACCAATCCTGCAAATAAGCCCCGTGAACTATCCGCACATCGCCTATTTCTCCTGATCGAATACGAGCGCGTGCCTCTTGAATCAATGGGTAAAAACGGAGATTGTAATTAATCGCGCCTACCCGCTCAACTTTTTTTGCGAGGATCGCCAGATCCGCGGATTCACGACTATCCATTGCTAATGGTTTTTCGCAGAGTACATGCTTGCCGGCCAGCAATGCTTCTTTTGCCATTGGATAATGTAAATGATTGGGGGTGCATATATGGATAACATCAACATTCGGATCTGCCAGTAATTCTTTAAAATTGCCATAAACATGAGATATACCAAGTCTTTGAGCTGCGGCAGCACCTTCTTCAGCTGATAAACCTAAAATACCCTCTACAGGAATACCCAATCGTCTCAACATCTGGATATGTGTTGTTCCCATAAAACCCAAACCCGCAACTGCCGAATGGAGTTGACCTTCAGTCATCATAGACTCCTTATCACACATAAGACTTAACCATTGCAAAATCCAATACTTCCGCCAGAACCAGATTGGTTGCCCCCAACATAACAGCCTTATCTCCAAGCGATGACGCCTCAAGGCGAGGCATGAAAGGTATGCCTGTTTTTATCCGTGCCTCAATCGATTCAACGATCGCTCCAATGCGCTCTGTAATCACTCCGCCGAAGCATATAACTTCTGGATCTAAAATACTGGCCAGACTGGTAACAGCAATTCCGAGATAATCGATCGTTTCATCAATTACCTGCTTTGCCCAAATTTCACCTTTTTCTGCAGCGAAGAATACATCATCTAACGTCAAATCCGATTCAAGATGATGACCCTTTTCAATATAATGATTGGAATAAGCCCTTTTCAGAATCCCCTGCCCCGAAGTCAAATATTCAAGCGCGCCATAACCTTCATATGTCTTTCCAAGATATTCCATGCCAGGCAACAGATAACCCACTTCGCCTGACGACATGTGCTGGCCGCGGTATAACGCGCCGCCGATGACTATTCCAGCTCCCATCCCGGCCGTTCTGACCACCAAATAAACAAAATTCTGCACGCCACGTCCGGCGCCAAAGTTCAATTCCGCCAGCGTGGCTATATTGACATCATTTTCAATAAATACTGGATAAATAAAACGTTTCGCGATAATATCAACGAGCGGCAAATTACTCCAGCCCAGGCTGGCAGCCCAAGTAACGATGCCTTCTTTAACTTGGGTTACACCTGGTATACCTATCCCAATACCCAGGAGATGCTGGTCTTGCGAGCGGGGAAGATTCGACAATCGTTCAATCATATCCAGGACATTATCGAGATTCTTTTGCCCATCTGCTTTGCACACTGGAATCATAATTTCACCCAGGCTATTTCCATCCAA
>CAZDAW010000100.1:0-13455 GCA_964503685.1 uncultured Anaerolineaceae bacterium
CAAGAGCAAGCTGGGAATCTGCTCCTGTCTGGTTTTCCTTTCAGTCTGTTTAATTCAAACCGGCATATTACGGGTGTATTGTGTTCAAACTCTTCTCACGAGAGTAAATACCCGCCATCTACCACAACGGTCTCGCCCGTCATATAATCTGCAAGATGACTCGCCAGAAACAACACAACTCGGGCAATATCATCTGGAGCGCCTTGCCGGCCCAACGGAATTCGTTGCGTAAACGCCTGAGCGATTTGCTCCGGGATAAGGTTGCTGCCTGCCAGCATTGCTGCGCTGCCCGCCGCCGCGCCTGGCGTTTGGATGGCGCCCGGAGCTACAGCATTGACATTAATTTGATGCCGCGCCAGTTCGACAGCCAGCGAGCGCGTCATCATCACCATACCTCCTTTTGAGGCATCGTAATGCACCAACATACCCGCCGGATGAAAAGCATCAATCGAAGCAATATTGATGATTTTGCCGCCCTTACCAGTGGTAATCATCTTTTGCGCCGCGGCCTGGGCAGCAAAAAACGCTCCTTTGAGATTGATATCCAATACCCTGTCCCATAAACTCTCTGGGGTCTTGAGTACATCCGAGAATGGAAATACGCCCGCATTGTTGACCAGAATATCCAGGGTGCCATAAGTATCCACTGTTGCCTGCGTCATGCGCTGCACATCTTCGACATGACTCACGTCGATCTGGATGGCGGCTGCTTTCCCGCCCATCTTTTCTATTTCATCAACCGTTTGTCGGGCCGCTTCAAGATTGATATCGGCAACCATCACGGCTGAACCAGCTTCTGCCAGCCGGCCAGCAATCGCCTTGCCGATTCCCAGCGCTCCGCCGGTTACCAGGGCCGTCTTACCGTTTAAATCAACCAGTTGTTTAATCGTCTGCTCGAACATTTTTCGCTCCTTCCTGAACGATTCTGACGGAAATCTGAATTGTTATATTTTAGTAATTTCTACTATTTTTATCTTAATTATAGTAATACATTGTTAGAATTACGTATGCAGCGGCGTTGTCGCGCCCCGTTATCTCCTTCGCTGCTCACTTATTACCATCCAACAAGACACAAAGTATCTTCACTTCATAAGTAACATTTCTTTCCTTGACTCCGGTTTATGAAATTACTATACTGAAAACATATCAACCGCCCTATCAGGATTCCCGGAAAGGAGAATTCCAAGTGAGATCGAGACCTTCTCCATTTTGCAGCATCCTTCCCCCTTATTTGTTACAAAACATCATCGACAACGGCAGCGAAGATCAGAAGAAACGAGCCGCCCGAACTTTGCAGATCACTGACCAGATGCGCGAACTGCGTGTTGCCCTCGCCGGCAAAGCAGAAATTTCTCTGCTGACTGTCGTTGCTGGCAAACAACGCATCGTATACTCGGCAGACTATAAATCAAATTTACCCGGACGGGTCGTACTCCAGGAAGGCGACCTTCCAATCAATGACGCTGCAGCCAATGAGGCTTACGACGGCGCCGGGCTAACTTACGATCTCTATTGGGACATCTACCAGCGCAATTCAATTGACAGCGCCGGAATGCGCCTGGACTCAACCGTTCATTACCAAAAGGGTTACGATAATGCATTTTGGGACGGTCAACAAATGGTGTACGGCGATGGGGATGAAGACCTGCCGCCAGCCCAACGCCTGTTCAATCGGTTTACCGTAGCGCTGGATATCATCGGCCACGAATTAACCCACGGCGTCACCCAGCATACCGGAAATTTGAATTACTGGGGGCAGCCCGGCGCGCTCAACGAATCATTTTCAGACGTGTTCGGTTCTCTGGTTAAACAACGCAGGCTGGGGCATCAGGCGAAAGATGCCGATTGGATCATCGGTCAGGGCCTCTTCACCGAGAACGTCAATGGCGCGGGGATCCGCTCAATGAAGGCGCCCGGAACGGCTTATGATGACCCCGTACTGGGTAAAGACCCCCAGCCAGCTCACATGGATAACTACGTGAACACCGTGGAAGATAACGGCGGCGTTCATATTAACTCTGGAATACCCAACCGCGCCTTTTATCTCGCCGCCGTTGAAATGGGCGGTTTCGCCTGGGAAAAAGCCGGAAAGATCTGGTACATCACACTCCGCGACAGAGTCAAAACCACGACTACTTTTCAAGAGGCCGCCGATCTGACTTATGCAACAGCAGGAGAATTATTTGGCGTGAACAGCCTTGAACAGCAAGCCGTGAGCAAAGGATGGGCTGGAGTCGGGATTAAAATTGGCGGCGGAGAACCTGGCGGCTGTTTGCCAGGACTGTTAAAATTTTTGAGTTTTTTCAAACGCAGATTATAAAGACTATCTTTCAGGAAGTTGATGATGAAAATACACCTGGAACGTACCGGCGGTTTTACCGGAATACCCTTACGAACCTTTATCGATTCAGATATTCTCGACCCGGAAGAAAATGAAGTTCTGCAAGCAATGGTGGAATCGACACAATTCTTCGACTTGCCCGAAAAGATACTCGCTTCAGGTAACGTTGCTGACCGATTTCACTACAAATTGACGATAGAAAAAATGGAACAACGCCATACCGTAGAAGTCTGTGAAGCCGAGGCCCCCGAAGAATTGCAGGACCTCATTCAATGGATCATTCTATTGGCGCGCAGCATGCGCACTTAACTCTAAAAAATCGCTCCTCTGGTTAAACCTGAACCTGAAACGATCACATCAGGTATAATTGGTCAATTGGTTGAGGTAAAACATGCCCACTGATTCCCTCATTGCCGTCTTCTTTTTTGCTTTTATCGTCGGCTTTGCAGCCGTCATCTCTCCCGGACCTATTATGACATCAATTGTCACACAATCGCCGCGCCGGGGGTGGATCGTCGGCCCATTGATCTCAACCGGCCATGCATTTACCGAACTGGTTGTGGTTGTGTTGATCGGCTTCGGATTGGCCGTAATTCTTAACCAGCCGCTGGTTCATTTCCTGATAGCGCTGGTAGGCGGATTGCTGTTGCTCTTCATGGGAATAAGTATGCTGGTAAGCGCATGGCGTCAACAATCAAACCTGCCGGGTTTTACGCCCGATGCGAAAAACCTGAATTCCCGACAACTCGTATTATTAGGCGTCATCACCACACTGGGAAATCCATTCTGGTACGCCTGGTGGATCACCGTTGCCGCCGGCTACCTGGTGCAGGCGCAGGCATTAGGAATTGGAGCAATCGCTGCCTTTTACCTTGGCCATATCAGCGCCGATTACGCCTGGAATACCGGAGTCGCCGCGCTCATTGGCAGCGGTAAACGCTGGATAACAGATAACATTTACCGGGCAATTATTGCCCTGTGCGGGGTGTTCTTTGTTTATTTGGGGGTGTTGTTCGTCGTCCAAAGTTTCAGGGTTTGATCTGTTCAGTGTATAACGCTTCATTTTTGAACGGCGCCAGCGCCATAATCACGGCATGTTCATAATAAACAGTCCGGTCAATCAGGTCATCGGTCAATATTCCAATCGCCCCATTTGCCTGCTTTGAATTGCGCCGGTTGAAAACGATGTCATCCGCTTCGCCGAGCTCCTTACCCTGCCGAACCAGATTGGCAACAACCTCCGGTAGAAAAAACACCCCTGTCTGGCTCTTACCAATCAGCGTTGGCGAACGCACAACCACCCAGGCGAACACTGCCATCTCCTGATTAACATCCTCAACGCCGCCTTCGATACCCACCCAAAAATCAGCTTTCGGAAAACGCTCAGCGCTGATTTTAGAACGATTGAGCGCGCCCTGAAGCGTTTCGGCGCTCGTCATCGGCTGGTCGCTCACCCCTGAAGGTACTGAAACAGTCTGAACAACGAACTGCTCTCCCGGAAACATCTTTTCAAATCCTTGTAAAGCAGCCCTGGCCTTAACGGGATTTGTTGAGGCAACAACAATGGTTTTCATAAATTAACTTCCCTTCAGATGAACCGCGAACGCATGGCTGAATTGAATAAATCAGGATTATACCTGACTTCATAGATCGCCGTCAGGATCAACAACAATGCCTATGGGCTATCTCGTTACAGCGCCAGAAGGCCACCATTCAACAAAATAAATTTAAGGTAAAATGAATACCGGGTTTTTATGGCTGAACTTGTGTTATTTGACTGCGACAATACGCTTGGATTACCGCTCAAGGAAATCGATGACGGGCTGGCGCTGCTCTACCTATTGGGACAGCCCCAAATTGAATTACTGGGCGTGACGACAACCTTCGGAAGCGGCACCGTTGAACAGGCTTATAACCAGACGCGCAAACTGCTGATTGGCCTGGAACGTCCTGAAATTCCTTTGTTTCAGGGCGCTGGCCGGCGCAGCGACGGCGTGACTGAAGCAGCCCTTTTTCTGGCCAGAATCGTCGATTCATATCCGGGGCAAATCAACCTGCTGGCAAGCGGCCCGCTGGGAAACATTCGCACCGCGGCAGAAGTAAACCCAAAATTTTACAGCCAGCTCAAACAGATGATCATCGTGGGCGGCTGTTTAGATATGCCAAGAATCGGATGGCGCAGCCTGAGAGAGATTAACTTTGCAAAAGATCCTGTTGCAGCGCACGATGTACTCAACGCGCCCTGCAAAAAAACGGTTTTTTCAATGGAAGTCTGTCTCCAGGCGCCTTTCAGACGGAATGATATTAAACGCACAGGACACTGGCCCGCCTGGCTGCGGCGTTCTCTCAACAACTGGATGTTAACATTCAGCGCATACTGCGGGGTGAGCGAATTTTATCTCTGGGGGCTCTTGCCAGCCGTTTACCTGAACCATCCCACCCTGTTCAGTCTTAAATCTACGCGGGTGGTTTCTGATATCATCAATCTGGAAACCGGGCATTTGCTGCTCGATGATAAAGAAAATGGTAATCAGCTGAATTCGCCGGATAAAATACAAGACCCCTCCGCAATGCTCGAAATAATCTTCCACGCATGGGAGAAGGCATTAAATCTCGATTAATCTAAAAATTCTACGGAGTGATTATGGCAAAAAAACTCATCCTTGTAGCTGGTAATATCGGTTCGGGCAAAACCTCGCTGACCGAACGCATCGGGGAACGATTAGGATGGCGCACCGCTTATGAATCAGTCGCCGATAATCCCTACCTGCCCGATTTTTACGCCGACATGCGCAAATGGTCGTTTCATTTGCAGGTTTATTTTTTGGGGCACCGCGCCCAACAACACGTTGATCTGTGGGAAGACCCTCGCTCAGCCATCATTGACCGCAGCATCTATGAAGACGCATATATCTTCGCTCGCGCCCTCAATCACATGGGCAACCTGACCGAATTGGATTACCAGTCTTATCGCAAGGTATTTGACCTGGTTGTAAAAAGCCTGCCAACGCCTTCTCTGTTAATCTATCTAAAAGCCCCAGTGACAGTATTGATGGAACGCATTCAGAAACGCGCTCGTAATATAGAAACAGGGATTACCGCCGACTATCTCACCTTGCTCGACAGCTTCTACAACGACTGGATGAACATTTTCGATCTCTGCCCGGTGCTTACCCTCTCCACTGCTGATTTGGATTTTGTCAATAAGACACAGCATCTGGACCTTGTAGTACAGAAAATCCAGGAAAAGTTAGCTGGCAAAGAAGAAATGGTGTTTTAAATTAAACGGATAAACCATTTTCCAACCTCCCCTCAACCAGCAGCGCGAGAAACACAGAAATCCATCGTCTGACAGGATAACAGACTGCCTGTTTCACAAGCAGTATTTTATTATTGTTCTTCATAACAGTCTTAATAGAAAATTCTTTGCAACTAATTGAAAGTGGATGCGTATAAATAAGTAGACTGATCCACATTCAGGAGAATAAAGTGAGCAATACAGAAATTGAGTGGTTGGCCCAGGCCCGAAAAGGAGACGATCAGGCGTTTGCCTGTCTGGTAGAAATCTACCAGAAGCCCGTCTTTAACCTTTGTTATCGGATGCTTGGAACCAGCGGAGAAGCCGAAGAAGCGGCCCAGGAATCTTTCATCAGGGCGTATCAGGGACTGGCAAAGTACGATAACCAACGGCCGTTCAAGACCTGGCTATTATCGATTGCCGCTCACTACTGCATCGACCAGCTTCGCCGCCGAAAAATGGTCACGTTTTCACTCGACGCGGATGATACTTATTTTGAGGCTCCCGATCCTTCTCCTGATCCTGAAGCTGTTTTGTATGCCAATGAGGAACAACGAATGCTTCACGCCTTAATAAAAACGCTCGGCCCTCAAGACAGGGCAACGATCATCATGCGTTACTGGTATGACTTATCGGATGAAGAAATCGGACAGGCGCTTTCCCTCTCTGTGAGCGCTGTAAAGAGCCGCCTGCATCGATCACGACGTGAACTTGCTGAACTCTGGCTGAAACAGCAAACCAACTCTATCAATTCAGAAAGGAGGTGCCATGCATCACCAACCGTTTGAAGAATGGATCTTTTCAGAAGACCCTCTCACCCTGGATGAAGAAAGGGCATTGCAAAATCACATTCAATCGTGTGAACATTGCCGGTTGCTCAGCAAAGCCTGGGGAGCAATAGAATTTCAAATGAAACATGCTCCCATTGCCGCCCCAGAACCCGGTTTTACACAGCGGTGGGAAGAAAAACTGATCCAGGAGCGAATACGCAAACAAAAGCGTCTCACCTATTTTTTATTGGTCGTTATCGCAGGTAGTGCGCTGGCGCTGTTCCTGGCCCTTGGGCTGCAATCACTCCTCTCACCGGGTCATTTACTCGTAACTTCCTTAGACATACTTATGAAACTTGTATCCTCGATCAACTCTGTCTTACGAGTAGCTCAAGCCCTGGCGCACTTCCTTCCTCCTGCCGTTCCCATCTTTCTGTGGATCAGCCTGACAACCACATTCAGCCTGTTAAGTCTGGCGTGGCTGGTCTCATTGTGGAAAGTTAAGCTATTTCAAAGGAGTTAATCCATGAAAAAATCAATACGCATATTTATCTTTGCTCTCCTTGTGATCCTCATGGCAATTCCCACTATTGCTCAGGCCGATGGTCCGGATGGCAGCGGTGATAAGTTTGTTCTGGGAGGCACCTATCGTCTCGATGAAGGAGAAACACTTGATGGAAACCTGTTTATTATCGGTGGAACAGCAACGGTAGATGAAGAAGCAAAAGTCAACGGAGATATTTTACTCACCGGCGGAACGCTGACCCTTAATGGTGAAGTCAAAGGCAACATCATGGCAATTGGCGGGCTCGTCAGCCTGGGTGAAACAGCCCACGTCCACGGCAATATCGGACGTATCGGCGCTTCGGTTCAGCAGAATCCTAAAGCGCTGGTGGATGGTGAAGTCATTGAAAGCGTCACCGGCCCCTACCAATTTAGTATTCCCTGGCAACCACTTGAACCGATCACTTTCCTCTCCAATATCATTTCTGGCAGCGCATGGTTCCTGTTCCGAACGCTCTCTCTTGCTGCGCTGGCAATGATCTTGATCCTGTTCATACTCAAACCTGCTGAGCGCGTTGCCGATTCGATTGTGACGCAACCCTGGACAGCATTGGGAATCGGTCTGTTAACAGTCTTGGTTGCCCCGATTGTCATTGTCATTTTAGCAATCACGATCATCATGATTCCGGTTGCCCTGATCGGCCTCCTGGCATTCGCACTCGCAATTCTTTTTGGGTGGGTCGCACTTGGGCTGGAAATCGGTAAACGGATAGCCCAGTTATTCAAAGTCGATTGGGCGCCGGCAGTTTCGGCGGGCGTTGGAACCTTCCTGCTTACATTTATCACCGCAACAATCGGTTATATCCCCTGCATCGGGTGGCTGGCGCCGACCTTCGTGGGAATAGCCGGGCTTGGCGGTGTAATCATAACCCGCTTCGGTACCCGCGACTACCCCATTGAGGGTATCCCCCCCGCCTCCGCAGCGCCTGTTCCCGTGGTCGTACACCCGGCTCCGCCTGTACCGCCTTCTGCGCCGGTAATCACCCCGGTTGTCAACCCGGCTCCGGTCGTTACTGAACCGGCTATCTCAGAGGCAGAAGAGGTTGATGATCAGCCGGCGCAAGAAACCGAAAGCCAGCCCCCTTCTGAATCGGAAGCCGAGACATCTGCTCCGGTAAAACGCAAACGAACCCGGAAATCGGACTCCGCTGAATAATAAATCGTTTCAAGGCCTCTGAGTTTTTGAGAATTTCAGAGGCCTTGCATCCTGGCAACCAATTAAGGAAATAAAACATGAAGCACAATATATTGATTGTAGTAACAATTTTAATCTTAACCAGTCTGGCCTGTTCAGTCACCATCAATCCGCCCAAGGCGGCCACCGGCCCGACCGAAACCACCGATATCCATGAGCCATTGCCTGACAATCAGGAAACTGTCGATCTTGAAATTGAGATGGGCGCAGGAACCTTAAACCTTACCGGCGGCGCTACTGGACTGGTGGAAGGAACAATCGAATACAACGTTAAGGATTGGAAGCCCACCATAACGAAAATAGATAACAATATCGAGATCAGCCAGAAACAACTCGAGCATTTTGGCGGTATCCCGACAAAAAATATCATCAACAATTGGAATTTACAACTTGGAAAGGCTCCTCTCAACCTGGAGATTAAAGCCGGGGCGTACGACGGCAGGATGGATCTTGGCGGCTTATCGCTGCGTAGTCTGAAAATCTCTGACGGCGCCAGTCATAATGAAATATCTTTTGCTGATCCCAACCCGGAAGAAATGACTTACTTCGAATATGACACCGGCGCTTCCACCGTTCGCATGAATGATCTGGCCAACGCCAACTGCGCCGAAATGGAATTCGAAGGCGGCGCCGGAAACTACGAAATGGACTTTTCAGGTAAATTACTCAGAGATATGGATGTCGCCATTTCATCAGGCGTCAGCAATATCACGCTATTTGTCTCGCCCGATACCAACGTGGAACTGGTCGTAGAAGGAGGGCTGAACGATATCACGACAGAAGGTAAATGGAGCCGCTCGTGCCACGAAGAAAAATGCACCTACACTCATGAAGGCAGCGGCCCCCTCCTGAAGATACAAGTCAGCATGGGCGTCGGTAAACTATCTGTTGAAAATAAATGATCATCGATTAACAGAATAATCGACAACAAAAGGACTTCCAAAACCAGTTGTGGTCTCGGAAGTCCTTTTATCGTATAATAAAGGGGTAATTTATGAAAGAACGATACTTATGGCAAACGAAAACATTGAAAAGCACTCAACCCCACCGCCATTGATCCGTGTTTCCGGCACTCACCGGGAAATCGGGCAGCAAATTGGCATCGCCTGCGCAGACCAGGTGCATAACAGCCTTGATAACGCACACAAACTCATTGAGAGCGCCTACGAACACCTCCAATTAACCTGGGACGGAGCGGTCATTCAGGGGCGCAAATATATCCCTTTCGCCCAGGAGCGTTACCCGAAGTATGTTGATGAATTAATGGGCATCGCTGAAGGCGCGGGCGTCTCTTTTGATGACTTGACGGTACTCAACGCGATGGAAGCCGTGACAATGGACGCCCTGCACCTGACAAAATGCACCAGTTTTGCAGTCAATGATGAGCGCACCGCTGATGGACATATCCTTGTCGCGCATAATGAAGACTGGGTGCCTGATGATGAACCGGATGTCTATATCATCCTTGCCAAGCCGGATGACGAACCCGCTTTTCTGGCAATGACTTACGGTGGTTTGTTACCGAACATTGGTTTTAACGCCCACGGCATCGCTCAATGCTGCGATTCTGTTTATCCCAGCGATTGTCGCATTGGCATCCCGCGCCTGTTTGTGTCAAGGGCGGTTTTAGCTGCCCGAACACCCGCAGAAGCCATCCGGCACATGCTGGCGCCGCACCGCGCTGCGGGTTATAACCACCTGCTGGCGCACGAAAGCGGTGAACTTTATAATATCGAAGTCTCGGCGCGCCACTTTGCCGTTTTATCATCCCTTAACGGCTCACTGGCGCATACAAACCATTACCTCGACCCCAACATGATGCATGTAGAAAGCGAGCCAGATGAATTGATCTGCACCCGTGTTCGCTATTTACGCGCTTTACATTTACTTGGAATGACAGAGCAGCACAGCGTCAAGACCCTGCAAAAAATTCTGCGTGATCACGTCAATTACCCCGACTCGATTTGCAACCACGCGGTGGACGATTTTGACCCGCTCGATCGCGAAAAAACAATCACATCTTTGGTGATGGATTTAACCTCTCAGCAAATGTATGTTTGCTGGGGCAATCCCTGCATAAACGCTTATCACACCTATGACTTAAACGGATAATTACTGCCCGCAAAATAATTTATTCCCGGTATCCCCGTTGAAAATTGCATCAGGAATAAATAGAGCAAGCCGTCAGCGATCTTAAGTGGTCGCTGGCGCTTCTTTTAACCCCAGACCGCATACTCCGCCAATCAGTGAAATCAAAGCGGTAAGCTGAAAGACCGGCGCAAACCCCCAGGCATCCGCCAGAGGGCCGGTGGCCAGAGTGCCTAAAGCGCCTGAAGAAAATGCAAAGCCCATCGCCAGACCCGCCGCCAGCGCAATGCTGTTTGGAATAATGCCCTGCGCCATAACGACGATGATACTTAACGTCGCCCCGGTTAGAAAACCGGAAAGGGTAATGACGACATATAACCATATCGATACGCCGGCTGCATTGACCAGATAAAGCGGAACGCTGGCCAAGATCAACGATACGACCACGACGATTCGTTTACCGATTCGGTCCGAGATCATTCCGCCAATAACGTTGCCGATTGCCGAGCCGCCCATAAACAGGGCGGTGAGCAATCCATAAGTTGTCGCCGATTGACCCAGGTCGCTCAAATATTTCGGAAGGAAAGTGGTCATATTGGATTGAACCCACGATTGCATAAAAGCCACCCCGGCCAGAGCGAGAATTGCGGCCAGGCTGGTCTTAACAACCTTCGACTGCCGGGAAACGCGGCTAGCCGGCTCACTCGCTTTTATCGGGCGTTGTTCGCCCCGTAAACTCCAGGCTAACAGGATTGCCAGTGGAATGCCCAACGCCGCTACCCCATAGATTCCGGCAATGCCAAAACGATCTAACAACCCGCCGCCCAATATGGGGCCAAAGAAAAAACCCGCCTGCCCAAAAAGAAAGAACCATGCAGTAACAGTGGTTGGTTTACCGGAAAAATGTTCCTTGCCGATCATTGCTGCCCGGCTGGCGCCAGCCGGGTGAAACGCGCCAGACCCCAGGCTGGCCAGGACTAAAAACACAAGAGAAATTACACCGCTCGTCGCCGTCGTCAACGCATAAAAAACGCACATCCAGAACAATCCCAACGAAGCCACCCAGCGCTGCCCAAACCGATCAGCGATATAACCAAAAACCGGCTGAGCAAGCGCACCGACAAATGCATAAATTGTGGTGATCAGGCCGATAACAGCGTTCGTCAATCCCATCGGAACACTTAAATAGGCAAGCATGATGGCGCGCTGCCCATTCAAAACATCAATCATTAAATGTCCAAGCAATATCGATAAAAACAATCCGGTAAAAAATTGAGGCATGGTCGTTGCTCTGCAATAAATTTTATGCTTGATAAAGGCTGTGCGATTGAATAATCTGATATACGGGGCGGGGAACATAATAGCAGTAAGTGCGCCCCTCGGCAACCCGTTGGCGTATCTGGCTGGAAGAAATTTCCAGCAATGGCGCATCGATCCATTTCACCTTGCGCTTAATTCCCGGCAGAACAGTCTCCAACCTGTTCAGGTCAACAGCTTCGCCCGGACGGCGCATCACGCCTAATTCGTCGCAGGCTTCCAGGAATTCCAGCGAGCGGTGCCAATCAGGCAAATCGCTTAATGAATCCCCGCCGATCAGATACACCAATGTAGCCGCCGGATTCTCTTTAGCCAGGATTTTCACTGTATCCAGTGCATAATGAGGCGCCGGCCGGTCAATCTCCACCCGCGAAAGTTCAAAGGCCGGGTTATCCTGAATAGCAGAAACTACCATTTCCAGGCGAATCTCAAGCGGTGAGATAATATGGCCTTGTTTGTGGGGCGGGTTTGGAGTCAGCACCCAGAGTAAACGGTCGAGCTGAAGCTGGTCGTATGCTTCGGATGCCAGGATCAAATGCCCGATGTGCGGCGGGTCAAACGTTCCACCAAAGACGCCTAATCGCACAGAATGCCTCGCTCATTCCTGCCATTCAAGTTCATAATCGCCAATAAAAACGGTGTCGCCATTTTCAATCCCGGCCTTGCGTAACGCCTCATCAACACCCAGAGTTTCCATCAACTTTTGGAAACGGCGCACCGAGCCGTCATATTCCCAATAGGTCATATCCGCTGAACGTTGAATGGCCGCTCCACTCACCCGCCAGCCTTCGGCAATTCGCTCAATCTTAAACGTACGCGGATCTTCTGATGGACGATAAACCGGCAAAGCTGCCGCGGGCGTCGGTTCGGGCGGCGTTTGCGCCAATAAATCGACTGCCTTCCACAGAACGGGTTGCAAATCCTTCTTCGCCAGAGCAGAAATTGCCATTGGCTGGTAACCGCGCCGTTCCAACTCGGCTTTTATTGCCGGCCAGCGTTCCTTTACTTCCGGCGCGTCTATCTTATTGAATACAACGATTTGCGGCTTTCGCCCCAGGTTTTCATCGAACAGGGCCAGTTCACTGTTAATCTGAGAGAAATCGGCTATCGGATCCGCAGAAAACCCATCCAGTACATGAATCAGTACCCGCGTCCGTTGAACATGACGCAAGAACGCATCTCCCAGCCCAACGCCGCGATGCGCGCCCTCGATCAGGCCGGGAATGTCCGCCAGTATCAGCGCATGGTTGTCATCCAGCACACATACGCCCAGGTTAGGTTCAATCGTCGTAAAGGGGTAGTCAGCAATCTTCGGTTTGGCGTTCGTCACTGCTGCCAAAAAACTGGATTTGCCGGCGTTTGGCGCGCCAACAATACCGACATCAGCAATCAGCTTAAGCTCCAGCCTCAGGTAAAGCTCTTCTGCCGGAGCCCCCTTTTCAGCCATGCGCGGCGCCTGATTCCGAGATGTGGCAAAATGCTGGTTTCCGCGGCCCCCACGCCCGCCTTTGCAAACCACCAGCTTCTGCCCATCATCGACCAGGTCGCCCAAAAGTTCGCCGCTTGATGCGTTATAAACCACCGTTCCGGGTGGAACAGGAATAACAAGGTCTTCTGCAGAACGCCCCGACATATTATTCGGGCCGCCATTCCGCCCGTCGCTGGCAATGTATTTCGTTTTATGCCGAAAAGCAGACAATGTGTGCAGAGTTGTCACAACCGATTATACAACGTCGCCGCCTTTGCCGCCATCCCCCCCATCCGGTCCGCCGCGCGGAACATATTTTTCGCGGTGGAAATGAACCATACCATCCCCACCCTTACCGGAGCGAACATAAATTTCTGCTTCATCTATAAACATAGGGCTGATTATAACCGATAA
>CAZDAW010000101.1:0-13374 GCA_964503685.1 uncultured Anaerolineaceae bacterium
GTCTTGCCTGGGCATTGATCAATATCAATTCACTGCCCATGGTCGTTGATATGACCATCCCTGCCCGGGTCGGCACTTATACCGGACTTTACTACCTGTTCTCTACTCTTTCAGCCATAGCTGGCCCTAATGTAAATGGCTGGATTATTCAACTAACCGGTAGAAACTACAATTCAGTAATGGTGTTGGCGCCTTTTTTTATGATCACCGCTCTTGTGATGATGCTGGGCGTCAGGCGAGGTGAGGCAAACACTGCTCCTCAAGAAGCGTGATGGGATCAATTGAACGAACTCCAATCTGATTACAATTGACTTGCCATCGTAGCCGTGCTATCATAACCTTGCATTTATTATCGCAGTTATTCTATTATTTTTTATTTTTCAGGGAGCAATTATATGAGCGCGGAATTAATCGTCCGGCTGGTGGGGATGGTCGTATTTGCCGTCACTGGAGTCTATTGGGGAATTTCCTTCGGCGGTATGGCGCAAAACTTACCAGGTTCATTACAGTTCAGTATCGAACAATATGCAGTTACATTTGGGTTGGTAGGAGCCCTGGTTGGTTTAATACTAACCCCTTATATTACCACCCGCCCTCTCAAGGCTTTGCGAACCCTGTTTAGTAAAGTCTCAGCGCAAAATTTACTGGCAGCCATGTTGGGATTAATCGCCGGGTTGATAATGGCTGCCTTGCTGGCTTTCCCACTTTCGCTTCTCCCGGCGCCATTTGGAAAAGTCATGCCCTTTGTTGGCGCCATGCTTTTTGGGTATTTTGGAGTTGCTATCTTCGTCATGCGTCAGAATGATTTATTCGGCGTCTTCTCTTCCCTCACAAATCGTGGTTCAAGTAGTGAAAGCGCCACATCAGCGCACGCCGGCGGGCGCACCATCTTACTGGATACCAGTGTGATCATTGACGGCAGAATTGCAGATATTGCCCACACAGGATTTATGCCCGGCACACTGCTTATTCCTCGTTTTGTCCTCAACGAATTGCAATACATTGCCGATTCTCCCGACAGCCTGAAAAGACAGCGCGGGCGGCGCGGCATGGATGTTTTGGCGCAATTACAAAAAGACCCCATGATATCCGTTAAAATCAATGATATTGATGTTGAAGGCATCCACGAGGTCGATGACAAGCTGGTCATCCTGGCTCGACAGTTGCGCTGTCCTATTTTGACAAACGATTATAATTTAAACCGCATCGCTGAACTACAGGGCGTTCCCATTTTGAACGTCAATGAGCTGGCCAACGCGGTCAAATCTATTCTCCTTCCTGGCGAAACTCTGGAAATTTTTGTCATTCAGGAAGGTAAAGAATCGGGCCAGGGTGTAGGATACATGGACGATGGTACAATGGTTGTCATTGAAAACGGCAACAAATACATGAATCAGGAAATACCTGTAACTGTCACCAAGGTTTTACAAACGGCCGCCGGACGAATGATCTTTGCCCGGCCAGAAGACAGACCAACGGCATAATATTGAGGAATAGTTCCATGGCTATACGTATCTACAATACTTTGACGCGCACCAAAGAAACTTTTGAGCCGCTGAAACCCGGTCAGGTTAGTATGTATGTCTGTGGCCCGACCGTTTACAGCAAAGCCCACGTAGGGCATGCCATGTCAGCTCTGGTTTTTGATGTGATCCGACGATATCTGGAATTTCGAGGATATCAAGTGAAACATGTCATGAACTTTACAGATGTAGATGACAAGATCATCCAACGTGCAAATCAGCAGCATGTTGATCCATTTGTATTAGCAGAAAGCTATATTAATGAATTCCGGCGCCACCTGAGCGACTTGAATATCTTACCAGCCACAATCAACCCGCGCGCGACTCAGGAAATGGACCAGATTATAAAAATGATACAGGGCCTTGTTGACCGAGGTTATGCTTATGCCGCTGAAGGTGATGTTTATTTTCGCGTTCAGCATGATGCCGATTATGGAAAACTATCAGGCAGGCAATTGGACGACATGCAAGCTGGCGCACGAATTGAAGTGGATAACCGTAAAGAGCACCCTATGGACTTTGCCCTCTGGAAAGCCGCCAAAGAAGGTGAACCATATTGGGATAGCCCTTGGGGAAAAGGACGGCCCGGATGGCACATCGAGTGCTCGGCAATGAACCTGCATCACCTGGGTGAACAAATTGATATCCATGGCGGCGGAAATGATTTGATTTTTCCACACCACGAGAACGAGATTGCTCAAACTGAGAGTTTGACCGGTAAAGCCTTTGCCCGTTATTGGGTTCACAATGGTATGCTGCAACTCTCAGGCGAAAAAATGTCCAAATCATTGGGCAACCTTATCACAATCGATGAGTTCCTGGAAAAACATGAAGCGGATACCTTGCGGATGATGGTATTAAACTCCGGCTACCGCAATCCGTTAACATTCAACGATGAAGTAATCGCACAGACTGAGCGCGCTGTGGAGCGTTTGAAATCAGCATTCAGACCAGCATTACCAGGTTCAGCCATTATTTCCCCCGACATGATTCACACGCTAAAAGAACAAATGGACGCGACTAAGCAGGGTTTCATTGACGCCATGGATGATGACTTCAACAGCGCCGGGGCCTTAGGGTACATCTTTGATCTTGTGCGGGTGATAAACCAATCACGCGATGCTGGCGCCGACCAGCCCTTACTCGAAGAAGCGCAAAAATTATTACGTGAACTCACCGGCGTGTTAGGGTTACGCCTCGAAGAGGCTAAAGGCGCAACCCAGGCAGATGCATTCATTGATTTATTACTCGAAATCCGCGCCGACCTGCGCCGACAAAAAGCCTGGGCACTTTCCGACAAGATCCGCGATCGGTTAATCGAACTGGGAGTTATCCTGGAAGACAGTAAAGATAGCTCAACCTGGCGATGGGGATAAATCGTGAAAGAGTGGATCGTCGGGCGCAATCCCGTTTATGAAACGCTTCGGGCGCGGCGACGGCATGTATTCCAACTCTTGCTTGCGGATGGAATCCAGAAACAAGAACGGATTGATATCATTCTTTCATTAGCCAAAAAAAATAAGCTGCCTATTGAAACTGTCCCCCGTCCGCGGCTTGACAGCCTGGGAGAGCATCACCAGGGAATCGCTCTGGAGGTCAGTGGATATTCGTATGCCAATCTGGAGGATATATTCCTATTGGCTGCTTCTCGCCAGGAACCATTGTTCATTCTTATTCTGGATATCGTGCAGAACCCACAAAATTTAGGAACTTTGCTGCGCACCGCCGAAGCTGTTGGCGTACATGGCGTATTAATGCCGCTCAGGCGAACAGCAGAGATTACCCCAGCAGTTGTCGCATCATCTTCTGGCGCCTGTGAACACCTGCTTATCGCCCAGTCTAATTTAGCCCAATCAATTAATAGGTTAAAAGAAAATAATGTGTGGGTCGTCGGGCTGGAAGGCTCTCCCGAAGCCCGGTTGCCGCAAGAAATCAGGTTGGATGGGCCTCTTGCCCTGGTTGTTGGGAACGAGGGAGAAGGCATGCGTTTGTTAGTGCGCAAGTCCTGTGATATGTTAATGCGTTTACCGATGCACGGTAAAATCGAATCGCTAAACGCAGCCGTAGCAGGCTCAATCGCCCTTTATCTGGCATTACAGGCGCGAATAAAATCTTAATATCAAAAAGAGATCAAGCATTGTGACAGCTTGATCTCTTTTTACTTTAATCTTTCGTAGATTCTTCTTTCCCTTTGGATTTTCTGAGCCCCCAATATAGAAGTCCAGCGCCTGCACCAAGGCCGAATGCTCCCAGGCCACCCGGCGTCGTCCAATGCGCCAATAGCGCTGCCAACCCCAAAAAAGCGAAATAAATAACCGCCTGAAGCTGCCAGGGCCGCTCCGGGAATCGATAAGCATGCAATGTAAACCAGGCCGCCGCAAAACCAAAGACCAATAACCCAATGGACTGTGCAACCAATCCTAAAAGGCCAGATACTTCTTGCACAATTGTCATGTCTTTACCTCCTCTTTCACTAAAACTCTTATAAAAAACCTTAACCATTATACCGGGTTATCGCCCAGATAACCCAGATTCCGACCATCACAACACCCATTCCAAACCGGGCGATAACAGACCATCCCCATCCCGTTGCCATACCACGCATGGATTGAAAAGCCTTCCGCCAGTCACGTAACCGAATGTACTCAATCAAAAATATCCCGACCAGAGCAAAGAGTATACCGCCAAAAGGCGGCAAAATAACCGTGCCAACAATACCAGCCAGCAGACTCACCAAAGTGGTAACCCAGGTGGCGCCAGACTCAAGCGCTTTAGCTCCCATCAGAATATTATCAACCAGACTACCTGCTATCATCAATAATGTCATGACAACGAAAACCACTACGCCCACCCAACCAAAACCGGCAATCAGTCCATATCCCAGCGCCAGGACCCAAATGATGATCAAACCAGGGAAAATCGGTATTAACGTTAACATCAGACTCAAAAGCATCAAAACAAGAGTCAAAATATGTAAAGTCAGCGAAGGTAATGCGCCCATTTTTCTATGCTGAACGAATTATATCGGTCCCACCCATCCACGGACGCAGCACTTCTGGTACGACAAGCGAACCATCAGCTTGCTGGTAAGTCTCCATAACAGCGATCAGGGTGCGCGGCAGACCAAGCCCGGAACCGTTTAACGTGTGAACGAAGCGAGCTTTCCCTCCATCGGCTGGACGGTATTTGATATTGGCGCGACGCGCCTGAAAATCACCCACATTGGACACCGAAGATACTTCCAGCCACTCGCCGCAGCCCGGCGCCCAAACCTCAAGATCATAGGTGATATGAGAAGCAAAACCCAGGTCGCCGGTACATTGCTGAACGATACGATGGCACAAACCAAGCTGCTCACAAGTCTGTCGTGCATCTTCCACCATTTTTTCGTGTTCTTGTGGAGAATCTTCCGGCTTGCAGTATTTATACATTTCCACTTTGTCGAACTGATGGCCACGCTTGATCCCACGAACATCACGTCCCGCGCTCATTTTTTCCCTGCGAAAACAGGGGGTATATGCCGTATAGTAAAGCGGTAAAACCGATTCATCAAGAATATCGCCCATATGAATTCCCGTCAGAGGCACCTCGGCGGTTGGCACCATCCAAAAATCCTCTTCTATATCGTGATAAAGATTATCAGCGAACTTAGGCAATTGTCCCGAGGCAAAAAGTGTATCCCCCTTTACCATGAAGGGTAGATATTTTTCTTTATATCCCTGGCGAATATGCAAGTCGAGCATCCACGCAATCAATGCCCGTTGCAGGCGCGCCCCATTACCGTTGAGAACGTAAAAACGCGAACCCGTTATCTTGACTCCTTGTTCAAAATCCAGAATACCCAGGGCAGGGCCGAGATCCCAATGCGCCTTAGGTTGGAATGAAAACCCGGCAGGAGAACCGAATGTTTTTACAACCACGTTTTCGTGATCATCTTTGCCGATCGGGACTTGTGGAAAAGGAATGTTCGGGATCGTAGCTGCAATACTTTGAAGATCTGCATCAACCTGACGCAAGCGATCATCCAGAGCTGCAATCTGATCGCCGACATTTCTCATGGCGTCAATCTTTATCTGGCGCGCCGCAGGATCTTTCATCTGACTGATTTCTTTTGAAACAACATTCCGTTCAGCTTTGAGCGCCTCTGTTTGTTTGATCAGCTCTTTGCGTTCCACATCCAAATCCAACACCCGGTCAACAGGGCTGGTATCCATCTGACGAATTTTAAGAGAATGGCGCACTTGTTCCGGATTTTCTCTAATCAAATTAATATCTAACATTTTTACCTCCTGCCATGATAATTAATAACAAAATGCCCCTCATCGTGCAGGACGAGGGGCATACTCGTGGTGCCACCTGCTTTCGCCGTAATGGGTTCCAAAAACATTTTTATCTGTGTAACCCACGACCTTTATTTTGTGATAACGGACAAATCCCGGCCTTCTTATAATAACTTTAACAAAACAGGGTTATTTCTGCGAAGGCAACCGCCGCTCAAATGGCTGCCGGAATGGAATTCATCGTTTGCTATGCCATACTCTCACCGAATGTTGGCTCTCTGGATGGAAACGACTACTGGGTTCCGGGCTGGTTATTTATACAAGATTATATCTATGCAAATGATTCTGTCAAGTAAAGCGCCGTTTTGATGAGTGCTGGCGTATCACATACAATTCGCCCCCAAGTTGACATACACCCGACTGGATGCAAATTTCACAAAATGAGGGGAAATAGATGAACGGCAGCATATAATTGAAGACAACGATAAAACCACTTGACCGATCACTTTCCCCGTGCTAAACTTATAGCAATCTTACGAAAGGAGGCGCATTATGATCAATAGCTATCAAAAAAGTTTCAGCACCACTTATGATTCACAAACTCAAAAATGCGCCTGCTTGTGTCTGATTGTATAATCAATTAAACGTTCATTAGAGACCGCAGGCGTTGAACAAGGCCTGCGGTCTTTTTATTTGTCTTTTCCATAAACAGCCACAGGCGAAAAATAAGCCCGTGGCTGTTTATGGAGGTGAAATATGTCTCAAAAACCGATTACCCAACAATCTATTTATACAAAAATAACATGTGAGTTATGGTATGCGAAATAAAAAAATCGCTGCATTACCCAGGAAATTGCAGATCAGGCAGATATCAAAATGATCAGCCGGGTTTGAAACCGGGATAATAATTCTGAAATGATGACTTATCTGCTTATGGCCTCTGCAAGAGATTGTCAACCGACAGTGAATGGAGTAAGATCGTGATAAAGATAAATGTCATCACAACCGACAGTCAACCGAGGAGAAAAATCGCCATGATCCGGGCTATTATCTGGGATATGGGCGGCGTTCTGTTGCGAACTATAGACCCTGCCCCACGCATCAAGCTTGCTGCACAACTGGGACTCTCTCGCCAGGATATAGAGAAAACTGTATTCGAAGATGAGTGGAGTAAAAAAGCGGAAATTGGCGAGATAACAACGGAAGAACGAAACCAACACCTTATGAAAGCTCTCGGAATTACAGGTAATTTTGAAGATTTCGAGAAGGAATTTTGGGGCGGTGATCGTCTGGATAGCGACCTTGTAGAATATATTAAAAAACTGCGCCACACGTATCAGACTGCTCTGCTCAGCAATGCCTGGGATAATTTGCGGGCAAATATCCAGCACCGTTGGAAAATTGCAGATATCTTCGATGAAATGATCATTTCAGCAGAAGTGGGTATGGCAAAACCTGATCCGCGTATTTATCAATTAGCTTTAAGTCGGCTAAAAGTGTCCCCTGAAGAAGCAGTGTTCATCGACGATTTTGAGAGAAATATCATCGGGGCTCAGACAGTTGGCTTGCATACAATCCACTTCAAGACAGTCACACAAACCAGGATGGATCTGGACATCTTATTGAAAGACAACCATTAGAATTTAAATTTTCTTGAACACAGATCATAAAAGCCCTCGAAAATCATTCTTGACATCGGGGGCTTTTGTTATCATAATCAAGGCGCAAATGGCCACCTAAATTATTTTGTGATATGCTTTAAAGTAATGAAGTAAATCGACATTTATCAATAAGGCTAAGGAGCAGAATTCATGGCAAACCGAATACTGGCCGTCGATGATAATGTGGTTAACCTGAAACTGGTTTCGGCGACACTTACCAACGCCGGATATGAAGTCTACACAGCCGAAAGTGGACAAGAAGCGTTGGCAAGAGTCAATCAAATTCTTCCCGACCTAGTAATTCTGGATGTGATGATGCCGGAGATGGACGGTTATGAAGTTTGCCGTAGTTTACGAAAAAATCCGATCACTGCTCACATTCCAATCATGATGTTGACAGCGCACGACACGTTGGAAGACAAAATTAAAGGTTTTGACGCCGGCGCTGATGAATATGTGACCAAGCCATTCCAGCCAGCCGAATTACAAGTCAGGGTGAAAGTATTATTAAGGCGGATTGCGCCAGCAGAAATAACCAAACAGGCAAGCATGGATGGTAAAGTCATTTCTGTGTTTTCACTTCGTGGAGGAGTCGGGGTATCAACTCTGGCCGCTAATTTGGCGGCGGGGTTAACACAACTATGGGGACGCCCGGCAGTGCTTGTTGATCTCGCTTTGGTCAGCGGGCAAAGCGCGTTGATGTTTAACCTGGCTCTCAAAACCACCTGGGCAGACCTATCCAATGTTCAAGCCAGCGAAATAGATGGGGATTTAATTGATAATATCCTTTTACGGCATGATTCTGGAACAATGATCCTGGCTTCGCCCCGCCGACCTGATCAAGCTGAATTTTTAGACGCCGAAAAAATCTCAAAAACCATCCAACTCCTTCGAGAACGCTACCATTATGTCGTTCTCGATCTACCTCATGACTTCAGCGAGACCACTCTGGCCGGGTTGGATAGCTCAAGAGAAATCCTGATCACCCTTGCGCCTGAACTGGCGTCCATCCGCTCTTCAGCATGCGCTCTGGATGTTTTCAACGGTTTGCAATATTCTCGCGAACAGATCCGGCTGGTGTTGAACTGGACATTTGAGAGACGAGGTTTAGCGCGTAAAGATATCGAGACAGCTTTGAAACAACCCATCGAGCTGGTCATTCCTTTTTCACCTGACACATTTGTATCTGCAATCAATTTCGGAGTGCCGCCAGTTATCGGAGCGCCCGAAAGACCAATCGCCGCATTATTTGAAGATTACGCTTTCATGCTCAGCAAAAGCGAACATCAAAAGCAACGTCCTGTTGCCCCAACTAATGCATGGTTAAGGGTTGAACGGCGGATGCAGACACGCCGTCAGAAACGCGAATAATAAATACTATGCCCGATCAATCCATCAAATTGACAGATGGGAAAGTAAGCCAAGATAAACCGGATATTCTCCTTGTAATTAATCGCCAGGGGGATGTTCTTCAAATACAGGGAAACATTAATACCCCTGGTTCAATTATCAGTAAAAAGGATATTGGAAAGAATATTTCTGAGGTTTTCCCCCCCGAAATAGCAAAAGAATTAGAGTACTCAATCAGCATAGTCGCTGAGACGCAAAATCTGGACACCTTTACATTCCAGGGACATTTCAATCGAGAAAACAGGGAATATACCGCCCGTGTCATACCTGGCGCAGCGGATCAAGTTTTATTATTGCTGACAGATATCACTGATCACCAACGCACAATTAGATTTCTAAAGAATCGGCTGCGTGAAGTTTCAGTACTCAATCGAATCACGGCATTTTCGACCTCGGCTTTGCAAACCGAATCGGTCTTACAAATCATCTGCACCGAACTGGCGCAGGCTTTGAACATGCCTCAAGCGACAGTCGGAATGCTCAACCCCGAAAAAAGCCAGATCACAATCGTCGCTGAATATTATGAAGAGGGAAGAACCTCTGTTATGGGCAATATTATTCCATTATGGAACAATTCTCCTGCTCAATTCATCATTGATAAACACACCCCGCTTGTGATCTCCGACGTCAGGGTTGATCCGCAAATGCAATTCGTTCAAGATATTTTTACCCAGGAAGATGTTACTGCACTCCTTTACGCGCCGATATTTCTAAAAAATCAGGTCGTCGGTTTGCTGGGGTTAAATTCGACTGAAAAGCGTTTCTTTTCCGAAGATGAAATAGCCCTTGTTCAAGATGTGGCATCCATTACGAGCCAGACACTCGAAAAAATCCAGCTTTATTCAGATATACAGCAAGAACTCGTCACACGACGAAAAGTCGAAGAGGAGTTGGCGCGCCGCGAACGCTATCTTTCGGCGCTGGCAGAAGTGCAGCAAATTCTATTATTAACAGATTCCGATCACTTCCCTAAAAAACCTCTCGAAATACTTGGCAAAGTTTCAGGAGCAAGCCGGGTTTATATCTTTCACAATCACTACGATGAAACAGGTCAATTATTGACCGATCTGCACAGTGAATGGGTAGCAGAAAACGTTGTATCTAAATTAAACGCTTCCAACCTGGTAAACATGCCTTTCGCAACCATTTTGCCTCGCTGGACCAAGATACTCAGCGAAGGCGGTATCATTCAGGGAAGCATTGAAGAATTCCCAGTAGAAGAGCAGGATTTTCTAAGCACTTTTAATATAAGCTCTCTTCTCATAATACCTCTGATTGTCCATAACGATTTTTACGGTTTCATCGGTTTTGACACTTGCGATCAGATCAGAATATGGACAAAAGCCGAGATAGATTTACTGAGCGCATCAGCAGCAGCCATATCGGCTGCGCTGGAACGCAGGCATGTAACACAATCACTCAGAAAGAGCGAAGCGCATTATCGCGGACTGGTAGAAACTCAGGCAGATCTAATCACCCGAATAGCGCCTGATGGCGCGTTTACTTTTGTCAATGATGCTTATTGTAAAAAATTTGGTAAAAATCGCGAGGAATTGATCGGGCATTCTTTCACCCCCCTGGTGCATCCTGACGATCTTGATGACACCATAGATGCCATGAAAAACCTCGATATCCCACCTTATCGCATTACCATTGAACAACGTGCATTCACTATCGATGGTTGGCGCTGGATTGCCTGGGAAGAGTACGCTATCAAGGATCGTAGTGGAAAAACGCTGGAAATTCAATCCGTTGGGAGGGATATCACCGAGCGCAGACAAACCGAACAGGCTCTTCGGAAAAGTGAAGAATCCATCCGCGAATTGTATAACATAACCTCTTCGCAAGAAATGGGATTCTCTGAAAAAATACAGGCATTACTCAAAATGGGATGCCGTCATTTTGGTCTCGATAATGGCATTCTGTTACAAGTAAAAGGGAAACAATGCCAGGTCATCGAAATTTATTCACCCAACAACCTGACGTCACGCGGAGAATTATTCAATTATGCAGATACATGTTGGCAAGAAGTATTGCAGGCCAATGGTCCTGTCAGCTTTGAACAAATCGACATCCATCATAAACGGCACCCCTGTTATCAGACAGACAGGCTCGAATCTTATATGGCAACACCTGTTACCGCTGCCAATGAAATCTTTGGCCTGCTTGATTTCTCTAGCCCATCGCCGCATTCCGAGCCGTTCACATCTGTAGAATACGAATATATCCGTTTAATAGCCCAATGGATAGGCAGTGAAATCGAACGAGAACGCTATACCCTTCAATTGCAAGCTTCGGCTGCAGAAATCGCCAAGAAGAATCGCGCTCTGGCCGAAGCCCGCGATGAAGCATTGGATGCTTCGCAATTGAAATCTGAATTTCTGGCAACTATGAGCCATGAAATTCGCACCCCGATGAATGCAATAATCGGGATGACTGAATTGTTATTAAAAACAACATTGAATTCTGAACAGATTGAATATGCCACAACAGTGCGCAATTCAGCAAATATATTGTTGAGTATCATCAACGACATATTGGATTACTCCAGAATAGAAGCCGGCAAACTGACGCTAGACAACGTTGATTTTGATCTTCCGATAATCATTGAAAGGACGGTTGATATTTTTGCTCCGAAGGAGCGCGAAAAGAATCTGTCTTTGATGATGTACATATCACCAGAAATTCCGAAACGGTTACGCGGCGATCCGGTGCGCGTTCACCAAGTTCTTATTAATCTCATCAGCAACGCAGTAAAGTTTACCGATCAGGGAGAAATTATTGTCAATGCAACATTAACCCAAAAAACCAATGACCATGTCATGATCCGTTTTTCAGTGGAAGATACCGGCATTGGCCTTTCGGCGCAAGCTCGCAAGCGTATATTCCAACCTTTTACTCAGGCAGATGGAAGCATTACACGAAAATATGGGGGTACCGGCCTGGGACTTTCGATTGTCAAGCGCCTAGTAGAGATGATGAATGGAGAAGCCGGGGTTGATAGCGAAGAAGGTAAAGGATCAACTTTCTGGTTTACTGCCTCTTTTGAAATAGCCGAGGATCATCTGGTTGATGATAAACTGACCCCCGCGTTCGATGAAAATTTGATCAACACTCGGATTTTAATTGTCGAAGATAGCCCACGTCATACAGAAATTATCGCGAAATACTTGCAGTCGTGGAATCTGCACTGTGATTGCGCCAGAAACGGGAAAGAGGCGCTGGATATGCTGCTGAAGGCGGCTGTAGAAAATCATCCATATCAGATAGCTATTATCGATCTTGTAATGGAATCAATGGATGGCTATGACCTTGCCCATCAAATAAAAAAAGAACCTTCCATTGCTTCCACGAAGCTAATTCTTCTTACAGCTTATTATGGAGAAGATCAGGACAAACTGGCTTCTGAAGCAGGGTTTGCAGCATGGATATGCAAACCGATCAAAGTATCACATTTCTATGACGTAATTACCAATGTGATTTGCTCCGAAACCGCCCTTTCCTCAAACGCCTCCAGCGCTCAAAAGACCGATTCTTCCACTACATCCTGTAGTAAAAATACCAATTCAAAAGGACTCATTTTATTAGTCGAAGACAACCCGGTCAACCAGAAACTGGTTCGTAAACAACTTGAAAAGATCGGTTTCTCCGTTCAAGTTGTTGATACCGGACGCAAGGCCGTAGAGGAATATATTAAGAATTCTAAAGACTATCAATTGATTTTAATGGACTGCCAGATGCCCGTTATGGATGGTTTTGAAGCAACCCGCATAATTCGTAAAACAGAGATATCCAGTAACCATCATATTCCCATTATAGCCATGACAGCCAATACAACTCAAGAGGATCGAAAATCCTGCCTTTCAGCCGGCATGGATGACTATGTGAGCAAACCTGTCAACGTGGAAACTGTTACCCGGATATTAGATCGCTGGCTTTATACCGAAAGATTAAGAACGGGCAATGGTTCAGGTTCCCAGAGTGAAAGCATGCCGCAGTTCAAAACAATCGATGAACAAATCATTCAGAGTATTCGTTCGTTACAGGCAAACGGCCAGCCTGATCTGTTGACCGATCTGATCGATACTTACTTCAAAGAATCGGCCGAAGCCCTGGAATTTATCGAAAAAGCCATCGAAACGACTGACTTCAATCTATTATTGCTCAAGTCGCATGATTTGAATGGCGGCAGCCGTAATATGGGTGCGATTGCTCTGGCCGAGTTGTGCCGCAGATTGGAACTTCAGGCCCGAAATGGCGCTCTCGAAAATGCCAATAAAATATTCCAGGAAATCAAACAGGAGTATCAACAGGTAAAAGAAGCTCTCGAACAGCAACGCGCCAGTAAAAACCTGGTTTAAAATCAAATTGAATGCAATCAATTTCTTGACCGTTTGCCTGTGCAATGGTAGAATGTCCTCTATTGCCCCCATCGTCTAGGGGACCAGGACGCAGCCCTTTCAAGGCTAAAACGAGAGTTCGAATCTCTCTGGGGGCACC
>CAZDAW010000102.1:0-13325 GCA_964503685.1 uncultured Anaerolineaceae bacterium
TCCGAGATTGCCACGCCTCGCCATTCTGTCGAGGCTCGCAATGACATCCAGGTGGAAACTTGGATTAAATAATAGGCTTTGTCACTTATTTCCGGTTCATGGCTCTGGCCTTTCTCTCGAGGGTTGCGCGTTTAGGGAGCAGGTTTCAAGCCAATTACCATTTTTTAGCTTGGACAGTTTACTACGCTGAAGCAAGATAATTCTATAACTTAGCGAGAGAACCAATAAGTTGCTGACGCATATTTTTTGCAGGTTGAAACAAAATACAGGTATCCTTAAAGGTGATTGATGTTTCACTTTTTGCCAGGTGTAAGCCCTCATCATAAAATCCTTAGCCTGATCTTAACACCCCTCTTACTGATTTGCATTTTCATTGCAGCCGCATCGGCAGAAAAATTTCAGATTAAATTTCCCGTTGCTTCTGAACAATCCCAAAATACAACGCCTTTTATTGTCGCGGCAGAAAAACCGGTTTTGGTCGTGGGGGGAGACTATAATTACCCTCCTTTCGAGTTCCTGCAGAATGGAAAACCAAGCGGTTTCAATATTGATCTGATGCGCGCCGTAGCCGATTCATTGGGCTACGAAATCACATTTAAACTCGGGCCCTGGAGCCAGGTACGCGAGGATTTAGAACAGGGAAGGATCGATGTACTCGCCGGTATGTATTATTCCGAGGAACGAGATAAGGTGGTGGATTTTTCAATTCCTCACAGTCTTGTCTCCTCTGGATTGTTCATCCGAACAGACTCGCCAATCCGTACATTCAAAGAAATTAATGGAAAAGAAATCATCGTACAAAAGGGAGACATCATGGACGATCACCTCAAGAATGAGAATGTCGCTTCGCTCATCGTTGAGGTTACTGATCCCATTGAAGCTTTACAGGTTCTGGCATCAGGCAAACACGATGGCGCTCTCCTTTCCTCGAAAATCCAGGGGATTTATTATCTAAAACATTATCAGTTAGGCAACATACGGGTCCTCGAAACAGATATTCCTCAAAGACGATACTGTTTTGCGGTAAAAGAAGGAAATGAAGAATTACTTTATAAGCTCAATGAAGGTCTCAATATTCTTAAATATAACGGCAAATATCAAACAATTTCGGAAAAGTGGTTTGGGATATATCAAGAAAACCAGATTCAAGGCATTCAATACATCATCATCGGCATTGTTATCCTGATAGCATTTAGCGGAATAAGTTTTTTGTGGTTTCGATCATTACGCCAACAAGTAAATTTGAAAACCATCGAACTAAGCAAAAGTGAAGAGAAGTACCGATTGCTGGTGGAAAATTCATTAGAAGGGATCATGGTCATCATCGGACAGAAAATCGTCTTTGCCAATCCGGCCATAACAACGACAAGCGGGTATTCACTTGAAGAGTTGATGAATTTACCGATCGGGGAATTGATTTACCCAGAAGATAGAGAAACTTTTCAGCAATATTTGGACACAAAAGCAGGAGAAAATGCAGCATTCGGTCACCGGATATTTCGGGTGATCAATAAAAACAGGAGTCTAAAATGGATTTTCATCAATGCAATTCATATCACCTGGGAAGGATCACCCGCGATATTAGGTTTGATCACTGACATTACCGATCAAAAAGAAACTGAAGAGACGTTGCAGAAAAGCCAGGAATTTTATCAATTGATCGTTGATACGATGAACGAGGGGATAGCCATAGTAGATAATGATAATAATTTTATCTATACCAATCTGAGAATGTGCCAGATGCTCGATTATACAAAAGAGGAGGTTGTTGGTCAAAAGGTTACAAAATTCCTGGATGAGGAGAATCAAAAAATTCTCGCATTACAGATCGAGAAAAGAAGAAGAGGAGAAATTAGCAAGTACGAACTTGTGTGGACAGCAAAAAATGGGAACAAAGTTCCGACTGTTATCTCGCCAAGGCCAATGGTGGATAAAGAATCCAGGTATCAGGGAAGCTTTGCGGTTATTACCGATATTACTGAACGCAAACAAACAGAAAAAGCGCTGCAACTGGCTCACCAACAACTTCAAGATATCATTGAATTTTTGCCCGATGCCACATTTGTCATCGACGCAGAAAAACGGGTGATTGCCTGGAATCGAGCGATAGAGGAAATGACCGGGGTACCCAAAGAAGAAATCATCGGAAAAGGGAATTACGCTTATTCCATTCCATTTTATGGCGTTCGCCGACCCATCTTGATCGATTTAATCGGCACCATCGACTCTGAGATCGATTCACAGTATGATTTTGTAGAGCGCCACGGCGACACAATCTCCATCGAAGTATATGTTCCCTCTTTATACGGGGGAAAAGGGGCTTATATTTCAGGGATTGCCTCGCCATTACTGGATGCCAGCGGCGAGCGCTACGGAGCAATTGAATCTGTTCGAGATATCACCGAGCGTAAACTGGTAGAAAACGCTTTGCGGGAATCGGAGAATAAATACCGCACCATTTTTGACAACAGCGGTAATGCACTGGCGTTCATTGACGAAGACTCAAAGATATTATTGGTCAACAAAGAATTTGAAAACGTCTGTGGATATTCCAAAGAGGAACTGGAAAACAAGAAATATTGGACGGAGTTCGTTGCCAATCCAGATGATCTAACCCGAATGTTGGATTATCAACGCCGTCGACGGATCGATCCTCAGGGTGTACCGCGAACCTATGAATTCCAGGTAATCAGCCGCTCCGGCGAGGTGAAAGATGTGATGCTTACGGTGACAATACTGCCCGGAACCAGGCAAAGTCTGGCTGCTATATTAGATATCAGCGATCGCAAACGGGTTGAACGAGAATTGCTCAATACGCACCGTCTGTTAGCGGATATCATTGAGTTCCTACCTGACCCAACCTTTGTCATCAATAATGAAAAAAAGGTCATTGCCTGGAATAATGCCATGGAAGAAATGACCGGCATTCGCAAATCCGAAATGCTGGGGAAGGGCGACTACGCATATTCTGTCCCATTATATGGAAAACCTATCCCTCTTCTGATCGATCAAGTGCTCGCCTTTGAGCAGATACTGGAACAGTATAAAAACTTTGAAGCCAAGGGAAATTCTCTGTATGCAGAGACGTACATACCCCACTTGCACGATGGAGCTGGCGCCTACCTTTGGGCTGTTGCATCGCCGCTCTATGATAATCAAGGCAATCAGATCGGCGCGATCGAATCAATACGCGATATCACCAAATTTAAGCAAACAGAACAAGAAATCCGACGATTGAATGAGGAATTGGAAAAACGCGTTCAAGAACGAACTGCTCAATTGGAAATAACCAATCAAGAACTTGAAGCCTTCAGCTATTCTGTCTCACACGATCTGCGCGCCCCACTGCGAGCGATCAATGGTTTCAGTCATATCTTAAGGGATAATTATTCCGTTGGATTGGACGAGCAGGGCAAAGATTATATCGAGCGACTGATCGCTTCCAGCAAACGAATGGGTGAACTGATTGAAGATATTCTCAGGTTGTCGCGTATCAATCGCAGTGAAATGCATTTTGAAACTGTGGATTTAAGTGAACTGGCCAATGCAATAGCGAACGATTTGCATAAATCGGCGCCAGAACGAAAAGTTGAATTTATCATCCCACCTGAAATCATCGTTGACGCCGATCGAAATTTGATGCGCGTGGTCATGGAAAATTTAATGAGCAATGCCTGGAAATTCACCAGCAAACACGCCTCAGCTCGAATTGAATTTGGCGTTATGCAAGAAGAGAATCGGCAAGTGTACTTCGTGCGCGACGACGGGGCAGGGTTCGACATGGCATACGTCCATAAGATATTTGGGGCATTTCAACGCCTGCATTCATCCGCCGAATTTGAAGGTACAGGCATCGGGCTGACCACCGTTCAGCGCATTATTCACCGACACGGAGGTCATGTTTGGGCCGAAGGGAAACCTGAACAGGGAGCAACATTTTATTTCACTCTGCCACCCGGCGAATGAGAACCAGCCAGGGATTTTTAAAAGAGATGGCAAATGATCTACGGATGATTGTCGAACTATTCAAATTCGATTAAGTCGCCGCCCGCGATTTCAGCCGCGACCTGTTCCTCTACAAATCAATCCAGCAAAACCTGATTCAAAGGACAACGTAATGAACGAGGCATTGCCGGAGCATACCCAAAACGCGCCAGCAATTGTGGTTTAGCGTTTCCTAAATTCATAGCGCTTTGTAGTTGGGTGCGTAATTCAGGCACTTCAACCGGTTGATTCATGAAAGCATTCTTGATATTCAAGGAAGTCGTTATCAGGGCAAATCGTTCATAAACCCGGCCTGTATTTACCCAGGCAATTTTATCATCCTGTTCAGAAGCAAATATCACCATCCCCCCCGAACTGCAAGTAATTTTTGCATCTCTGTCTGCCATCGCTTTTGGACCGGAAAGATTCATGAATAACTTTCCCACCCAGCGCGGTACAGTCGGGTTACCAGAACATTTACTGAACAGCCCATCCCCACTGGACACTGCTTCATTTTCGTTAAAACGAATCCAATCAACCAATTCTTTTACATACGCCTTATCGGCATACTGTTTCATATCACCTTCAGCAACATATTCGACTAATTTCTCGATTTTTTCTCTTCCAGTATAGAGAGACAAAGAGATACCTTCTTCTGCCTCAACATCCTCCAGACTTTTCAGGGCAGAAGACGGGATGGATCTCGATTCATATTCTGAACGCGTACATTGACGCTGCGTCAGCGCATCGAAAAATGGATCAGATACGTCTTTCCCTTGCTTACCCAAAATGATCTTCAGGCATTCAGGTTCTTCTTCCGGAAAATTCGCCACTTCGCTTTCGTAACCGGCAGCTTTCGCAGCAATTACCAGATTTTCCAGAGCAGCACCCAGGCTGATGTACATCTCCCGATCATCGGGGTCAACGACTGGCAGGCGACGGGTAATATCTGGATAAATTCGAATTATGTTCTCTTTGATCGCGAACTTCCAGGGCTGGGCATTGTGCCCTGACGGCGCCAGTGTGGCCCGGCGAACTAATTCCACGTATGGATTAGTTGCAGCATTTTCCGTTTTTTCAGATTGTTGCCAGACAGCATTTGCTGGATTGAGATAAGCGTTCGAATCATCTGATGCGCAGTTCGATAATAACGGCGAAAGCGATATGGCCGCAGTTGTTATACCCATTAATTTCAAGAATTCCCTCCGGTTGTAATTCATATTTGACATACTGTTATATTGTTTATTCATTCTCGACCTTTTTAAGTCAGGCATCCACTTCATTTTTCGGCTGCAAAGCTCCGAAAAAACATATCCAGTTCATTATGAAAAAACGCCGCCGGGTCGCCGATCAGAATCTCCAATTGACCGTTCAACTCCAGAGAAACCAATCCGTGCAGCCGAGTCCAGACCATAATCCCGATATATAACGCCTGGGGTGTAATTTTGTAATCGCGGGACGCAATCAAATTTTCGAGGTAAGATTTTAAGCCGTCGGGTAGCCGGAACAAGTCAGGACGAATAACCAACGCCCCCGCTTCGAATGCCTCTGAAATTAATTCGAGCAAAATGAGCAGACTGCGCTGGGCATACGGAATAAGATTCTCCCATTTCGGTTGGTAACCTGGAATTGGCGCGCCAAAGATCAGCGCGTATTGAACAGGATGCTCCAATGCCCACTGGCGGTAACCCTCTCCCAGAATTCGCAGACGAGATAACGGATCGTTTTCCGGATGCATCGCACACATATTTTTTAACGCCATAACTTGAGAAGCAAAAGCATCCATTCCCAAAGATTCAAGCAAGGCATTCCGATTTGGGAAATAACAATACAGGGCAGCCGAGCTCATCCGCATCCGGCGGGAAATTTCACGCAGGGATAAATTGGCAGGGCCCTTTTCTGTCATCAATTTCCACGCCCATTCCTTTATTTCATTTACGGTAGCATCCCGTCTTTCTTCACGTCTCGATTTATTCATAATCATTATCGCTATTCATTATATTATCAATGATTGATATATTATCACTGATAATATATCAACGTCAAGGTTTTTATGCCCGAATCTTCACTGCCTACTTGACATGCATTTCAGAATATGATAAAGTATTCATGTAAACGCTTCCAAATCAACATTACCAGCAAAACAGCTTTGGACGGAAGCAATGCACGTTATTGGCTTACAAGACCTCTGTTTTGCTCTTGCAAGCAGGGTTTAACGGTTGCAATCCATCAATTTTACCTGTTTATAACTCGGCAATTCATATTAAAACGCAACATAGTCAATTTATTGCAAAAGGACGTGTAAACGCTTCCAAATGAATAAGCGCCCAGACAAAGTCACAATTGTTGAAGTTGCCGCCGAAGCCGGGGTTTCTTTTGGCACTGTCTCCAGAGTAATCAATAATGACATTCACGTTAAACCGGAGACACGCGAGCGAGTATTGGAAACGATGGAACGGCTCCATTTTGTCGCCAACCGTCAGGCGCGCGGCCTGGCCGGGGGTAAATCGAACATCATCGGAATGCTGGTGCCTGACCTCGGTACAGGGTATATCGGTGAAATCATTCGGGGTATCGACTCCGAGCTTGGCGTAGCAGGGTATGACATGATGCTATACACCACTCACCGCACAGCAGCAAAAGAAGCAAGTTATGTTGCCAACCTGGCCCAGAATATGGTTGATGGGCTGTTGCTGGTGCTGCCGCGCAATCCTGCCGATTATACCGGCGCATTAACCCGGCGAAAATTTCCCTTTGTGCTCATTGATCATCAAGGAACCGGTAAAGATTGTCCGGCAGTCGGCGCAACCAACTGGCAGGGAGCATATAACGCCACCGATTATTTAATCAAACTCGGCCACAAACGGATCGGTTTCATAACCGGTTGGCTGGACCTGGGGGCAGCAGTAGACCGCCTGGAAGGTTATAAAACTGCCTTGCGCACCAATCACATTCCTTTTGATTCTGAACTGGTTTATGAAGGGACATTTGACCAACCGGACGGATACACCGGAACGAAACGTTTTCTTGATCTGGAGAACCCACCCACGGCGATTTTTGCTTCCAATGACGTGATGGCAATGGCGGCTATGGATGCCGTGCGTGAAAGGGGGTTAAAAGCCCCGGAGGATATATCGATATTGGGATTTGATGATATTCCCCAGGCCTCTCGAGTAAGGCCGGCACTGACCACCGTACGCCAGCCTCTCGAACAGATGGGACGGGTAGCCACTCAGATGTTACTGGAGATTCTCAAACATCCAGAAAACAAACCTGACCGCATCGAGCTACCCACCGAATTAATTATTCGCGATTCAACCGCAAAACCAAAAGACAGGTTTGGCTAACTTCAAGGTCACACCAATCCTGTCTTTGTGCGTATGGAGTCCCTCGCGAGAAAGGAGTACCAACACAAATAAATTATACCCGAATATCCAAAGCGTTTTGAACAGTCTGAATGTCATTTCGTAATTCAAATAACAAAAATGGGAGAAGAAAATGAATCGGAAATTGTATTTTGTATTGAGCCTCGTGCTCATCCTTTCGTTTGCGTTAGCTTCTTGCGCCGCTCCGGCAACACCGACGCCAGCAGCCGAAGAACCTGCGGCTCCTGTTGAGCCAACAGCAGAAGAGCCTGCCGCGCCCGCTGAACCCGCGGTAGAAGAACCTGCGGCAGAGAAAGTCACCATAACCTGGTGGCATATCCAGGTCGCAACGGATCAAAAAGAACTGTGGCAAAAGACGGCTGACGCCTATATGGCTGACCATCCGAATGTCAATATTGAAATCACAGTCCTCGAGAATGAAGCCTTCAAGACCAAGCTGACCACCGTGATGCAATCTGGCAATCCTCCGCACATTTTCCAAAGCTGGGGCGGCGGCGGAATGAATGAATACGTCAAAGCCGGCCTGCTCAAAGATATTACCGCTGATTTGGATAAAGATGGCTGGCGCGATACCTTCTTCCCTGGCGCCTTGGGCGTATGGTCATTTGAAGGAAAGAACTACGGCGTTCCGCGCGATATGGGCGCAGTTGGATTCTGGTACAACAAAGACCTGTTCAAAAAAGCAGGCATCGAGAACCCGCCCACAACCTGGACTGAATTGATGGATGACGCCAAGAAACTTAAAGACGCCGGCATCACCCCCTTCGCCGTGGGCGGCGGGGATAAATGGCCAGCCGCTTTCTGGTGGGAATATCTGGCGGTGCGCCTTGGCGGTAAAGCTGCCTTCGATGCTGCTTACAGCCGCACGGGTTCCTTCGCCGATGCCCCATTTGTTGAAGCCGGCAAGAAACTCAAGGAAGTGGTGGACGCTGGTTACTTCCAGGATGGATTCCTGGCTGCAACATGGCCTGATGAGCAGGTCGTGATGGCCAGCGAAAAAGCCGCCATGGACTTGATGGGACAATGGGCCCCTGGCGCCTTCAAAGACGCTGACGTCAATAAAGTTGGCCTCGGCGACAAATTGGGCTGGTTCCCCTTCCCCGCAGTTGAAGGCGGCGCCGGCGATCCCGCTGACGCGCTCGGCGGCGGCAATGGATGGGTTGTAGGCAAGGATGCACCCCCTGAGGCTATTGACTTCCTCAAGTACATCAGCAGCGTTGAATCACAAATTGAACAGGCCAAGATTGGTTTGTCAGTGCCTGTGGTCAAAGGCGCCGAATCCGGTCTGAGCGACCCCAATCTTATCGCTGTTCAAAAAGGCGCCGCTGCAGCAAAATACTTCCAACTCTACTACGATCAGGCGCTCGATCCGGGTACCGGCTCTGTCGTGAACGACAGCGTTCAGGGTATTATGGCTGGCACGATGACCCCTGAACAGGCTGCCCAGGCAATCGAAGATTCTTTCGCAGAATACATGAAAAAGTAGTCCGGTGAGTGCATGAAGTGCGGGGATCGGATAATCATATCTCTTTCCCCGCACTTCCATTATACTGAGAAAGGAATCCCTCGATGGAAATAAGTTCAATCAATGAGGATACTCTGAGCAAAGGGCCAAAGAATCATATACCTCGCCAGGTTGGAGACTCGTTAACTATCATTTTTTTTCTGCTGCCGTCCGTCGCACTTTTCCTCATCTTTGTCATTATTCCAATTTTTCAATCCGTTTATTTTAGTTTCTTCGACTGGAACGGTCTTGGACCTGTAGAGGACTTTGTCGCCTTTAAAAATTTCACTAAAATCCTGAATGATAAAGTATTTATTACGGCGATAAAGAACGGATTCATCATCGTAGGGCTTTCACTGGCCATACAGTTGCCATTAGCCCTGGCATTGGCAATCATGGTCGGGCGCGACCTGCCCGGCCGCGCCTTTTTTCGCACCATTTTCTTCCTGCCATACGTATTTTCCGAAGTCATGGCAGGCATCATGTTTCTGAACCTCTTTAACTCTGACCCCGATCGAGGTCTCATCAATGCAATTTTAATCCTCATCCCCGGCATGAAAGCCCAGGCCTGGTTGGGAAACACCAGCCTGGTGATGCCCTGCCTGTTTGTGGTAATGACCTGGAAGTATTTCGGAATATACCTGTTGCTGTACATGGCCGGCCTGCAAAATATTCCCGCAGAGCTCGAAGAAGCCGCCCTCATTGACGGCGCAAACAAACGCCAGGTGTTGACGAATATCACCATTCCTTTACTCAGCAGCACCATCCGTACCACCGCCTATCTGTCAATTATCGGATCTCTACAGCAATTCATTCTGGTGTGGATCATGACCAAGGGCGGGCCGGTCAATGCCAGTGAAATGATGTCAACCTATATGTACCGCTACTCCTTTATCCGCTTTGATTTTGGATACGGCTCCGCGGCCGCCATTCTCATGTTCCTGGTCTGCCTCATTGTTTCACTGCTCTACCAGCGGATATTTCCCCAACGAGATTATCTCGGCGGTTATTAGAAAGGGATTTCCATGGCCAGCACCCATTCTTTCCGGAAATACAGCACTCAAAATCAAATCTCGAGATTCTTTCAATACCTCATTCTGATATTTGCCACAATACTCGTGCTTACGCCCGTTGTGATGATCATCTTTGGCGCCCTCAAATCGCGCGGCGATTTCATGATGCACCCTTACACTCTTCCCATACCGCCAAATTATGAAAACATCAAAGCGATTTTAAAAATGCCCACCTTCTGGTGGATGCTGCAAAACAGCCTCATCGTCATGGTGATCACGACAGGTTGCGTGTTGTTCTTTTGCAGCCTGGCCGCATTCGTCTTTGCCCGCATGAAATTCCCTTTCAAGGGGTTGGTCTTCAATTTATTCACGTTAGGCCTCATGTTCCCAATCAACATCGCCATCCTGCCCATTTTTATCATCCTGCGCCAGGCGGGAATGACCAACTCATTGATCGGCGTGGCTTTGGTGCAAACTGCATTCCAGTTATCAAGTAACATCATTATTCTGCGTGGATTTTTCATGGCCGTACCCTCTGAATTACAGGATGCCGCCTATCTGGATGGCTGTAACGCATTTGCTTTCTATTGGAAAATTCTCATGCCGCTCGTTCGGCCCTCTCTATCAGCCATAGCTGCCTTGACCATGATCATCAGTTGGAACGATTTGCTGGTGCCCCTGGTTTTATTAGATGCAGAAAGGCTCTGGACTTTGCCTTTGGGCACCATGCAGTTTCAGGGTCAGTATGGACAGGATCTATCAATGATTGCAGCTTTTGTTGCATTATCGGCAATACCTACCGTACTCTTTTATCTGATCGCAGAGCGGCAGATTGTTTCTGGCATGACAGCCGGCGCTATTAAAGGATGAACGGATAACTTAATCCAGCATAGAAGATCAGACAGATTTTAACTGACCTGAATATCGAGTAGATACCGAATGAAGGGTTAAACACACTATAAAGATCAAACGAGGAACGAAGTCTTAACCTGAAAGGGATTAATATGCCTTGTTTGATTAATAATTACAGGTGCATTTATGGATTATCATGATCATTCACACTCAATAGAAGATAGGGTCTCTGACCTTTTAGGACGGATGACGCTTGAAGAAAAAATTGCTCAGATGGGTTCATGCTGGTTCTATGAGCTTCAAACAAACGGCCAACTCGATTTGGACAAAGCAAAAACCAGACTGGCTGATGGAATCGGACAGATCACCCGAGTGGCGGGATGTTCAACTTTAAACCCCCGCCAGGCAGCGAAAACCGCCAACCAATTGCAAAAAATCCTGGTTGAGCAAACCCGCCTGGGTATTCCAGCGATTTTACATGAAGAATGTTGTTCAGGAAGCACAGCGCTAGGCGCCACTGCTTTTCCACAAATGATTGGTTTAGCCTGCACCTTTATGCCTGAACTGGCAGAGTTGATGACAACAGAAATCCGCCGTCAGTTGCGCGCCGTCGGCGTCAGGCAGGGCCTGGCGCCAGTATTAGACATGGCTCGCGACCCGCGTTGGGGTAGAGTAGAGGAAACTTTTGGCGAAGACCCGTTGCTCATCAGCCACTTTGGGGTGAAATATATCCGCGGCCTGCAAGGAAATTTGACCGATGGGGTCATTGCCACCGGAAAACATTTTATAGGGCACAGCCTGTCGCAGGGTGGATTGAACTGCGCGCCTGTTATGGTGGGGAACCGTACACTGTGGGATGTCTATCTCCTTCCATTTCAAGCAGCAATCAGAGATGCCGGACTGGCCAGCATGATGAATGCCTATCCTGAACTGGATGGCGAAGTCGTTGCTACATCTCGTGAGATATTGACTGACCTGTTGCGCAACAAACTAGGTTTCAAAGGGTTGATTGTCTCTGATTACGAAGCCATTAAGATGATCCATACTTATTTTAAGGCGGCTGCTGATGAAACAGAGGCCGCTATCCGCGCGCTTCAGGCAGGTATTGAAGTCGAATTGCCCACTGCCCATTGTCTGACGCCACAAATTATTAAATCCATTCTTTCAGATAAGATCTCGCTGGATGTAATAGATCAGGCTGTGGCGCGCCACTTGAAGGTCAAATTTGAAACCGGCCTGTTTGAAAATCCTTACGTAGATGAAAAACACGTCCTGGAGATATACGAAACACCTGAACAGCGCGCTCTGGCGCTGGATATTGCCCGGAAGAGTATCGTCTTGTTGAGCAATAACGGAGTTCTACCCCTGCCAAAATCCATCCGATCCGTGGCCGTTATTGGGCCTAACGCAGACAGCAGCCGAAATCTGCTGAGCGGTTACTCTTATGCCTCACTACAAGATTATTTATACGCCACCAAGCCGCCCGACTCTGATTTCGTAAACCTAGACCCATCTACTTTAGCAAAAGATCAAGTAAAGGTTCCGACCATTCTGGAATCTATTCTGGAAAAAATCCCCGGCGCAGGGGTGATGTACGCTAAGGGGTGTGATATCAATTCGGATGACACATCCGGATTCGATCAAGCCTACAACATTGCCATGAAAGCTGATGCGGTCATCCTGGTTCTGGGAGATAAATCGGGCATGTCCATAGACTCCACCTGCGGCGAGACGCGTGATAGCGTCGATTTGCGTTTACCGGGTGTTCAACATGATCTGGCCCGCCTGATACTGGAAACCGGGAAACCTGTTGTAGTCGTGCTGATAAACGGACGCCCATTAGCCATAACCGATCTGGCTGCTTCGGCGGCTGCCATTGTTGAGGCATGGCTTCCGGGCGAAGAGGGTGGAAAAGCCGTTGCCGATATCTTATTCGGCGACGCCAATCCCGGCGGCAAACTATCCATGACTTTCCCCCGTTCGGTAGGACAGGTTCCTATTTACTACAACCATAAGCCCTCTGGGTCTTTCTCAAACTGGTACACGAATTATGTAACAGAAAGCATAAAGCCGCTCTTTCCATTTGGACATGGGCTGAGCTACACTCAATTTGCCTATACTGATTTTTCTCTCACGCCCGCTCAGGCGCGTGCAGGAGAAACGGTTGAGATTTCATTCTCGTTGGAAAATACCGGTAAAACAACGGGTGATGAAGTGGTGCAGTTATACTGCTGTGATGTATATGCCAGTTTGCCCCGGCCGGTGAAGGAATTAAAAGGTTTCCAGCGCATAACACTTCAGCCTGGCGAAAAAAGACGGGTGACATTCCATTTACCAGTTAACATTATGGCCTACTATGATTTGGATTTCAACCTGATTGTGGAAGCAGGCGTCATTCAGGTGATGGTTGGCAGTTCTTCAGACGACATCCGGCTGCAAGGTGAATTTGAAATCGCGGGTGATGCCAAAACCAGCATATTCGAACGGGTCTATGTCTGCCCGGTATCTGTGAAATAAATCCCATCAGCGTAAAAGTTCCAGGGGAAAGAGTAAGGGCGAGTCTGAGACCCGCCCTAACTCCCTATT
>CAZDAW010000103.1:0-4471 GCA_964503685.1 uncultured Anaerolineaceae bacterium
AACTAAACCTTGACCTTTTTCCTTCGGGGAAAACAACATGTTCTTTCACCTCCTTCCACGATATAGATAGTAATATTTTGAAACCTAAGGATAATTATAGAAAGAAAATCGTCAAATGCAAGGGAGAAAAATTACAAACACCTTACAACGAAAGTCACATTAGCTTGCTTGTGCCAATGTTTTGAACTGGCTATAATCCAATTGTCATATGTTGAATTGACTTCAAATCGGAGGAAATTATGAGTGACCTGTTTGACCAAGTAACATCCAGTCAGGATGTTTTAACCAAACTCCTGGCAAAGATCCCCGGGTTCAACGGTTATATTGAACGGCAGAACCGGCGGGCGGCTGATAAATTGTTGCGAGATACTGTCGCGGGCAAATTTGAGGAGATCTGGCGTCGTATCAGCACAATTCAGAGTGATCTGGTCAGCCAGGGAGCTCTGGAATTTGTGGATGATATGGAATCGGCTGCCATCAAATACCGGCAGTTTATTGACCGGGTGAAAAACGCGTCGTATGGATACTCCGGTTTGTTTGACGCGGTAAAGATAAATGAAGCGGAACTCACGAAAATCTACCAGTACGATCTGGCTTTACTAACGCTGGTTGATGAAGCCAACCGGGCAGTTGATACTGTGGAAGCATCAATCGGCACAGAGGGTTTACCGGCTGCCATTCGCAATTTGAAGTCTCTGGCAACAAAAGCGGTAGACGCCTTTAACCACCGATCTGAAGTTGTTCTCGCACAGCAAGACCAACCATCTCAATAGATTCATATTCTGTCAATCACTTTTTGTGGAGATAAACCATGGCAAGGATTTTTGATGTAGTTGAATACCCGAATGAGATGGCAGATGAAATTGTCCATCGTTTTCCTGAAGAAGGGGTGGCCGATCTGCGTATTGGAAGTCAAATCATTGTGCGCGAAAGCCAGCGGGTGGTTTTTTTCCGTGATGGCAAGGCGCTGGATATGTTTGGCCCTGGCCGGCATACCATTGTCACTGCCAACATTCCCAAGTTGATCGACCTGATCGGGAAAGTCTTCAATGATCGTACGCCTTTCACGGCAGAAGTCTATTATGTGTCGGTCAAAGAATTTGTTGACCGTAAGTGGGGGACACCCCAGCCGATTATTGTCCGCAACCCCGGAATGGGTCTGGGTGTAGCCCTGCTGCAAGGTTTTGGTTCTTACAGTTTTTCCATCGCTGACCCGGTGCAGTTCATCACCCAAATTGTTGGAGCTCAGGGTTCATACCGCATGGCGGACATTGAAAACCGCGTACGCAATATGCTTCTCAGCAAATTGCAGGATGTTTTGGGTGAGACCGCGGCAAAGAACAGCGTTGTCCAACTCATTGGCCTGACGGAAGAGTTGGGAGCAGCCGTTCGTGCGAAAGCTCAAGATGATTTCGCGGCCATTGGGATGACCCTGAAATCATTCTATATTGGCAACCTGAAACCATCTGAGAAATCGGCAGAGGAACTTCGCGCCATGGGTATGCTGGATATGGCCACCTATACCCAATTACAGGCGGCAGATGCCATGCGTGACGCGGCTCAGAATCAGGGCGGCGGTGCTGGCCTAACGGCTGGTATTGGCGCAGGAATGGGCATTGGCAACATCATGAACCAGGCTCTGGCCGGTGGTATGGCCGCCAAAGCCGGCGATATGGGTGCAGCCACAGCCGCAGGCTCGGCTGCCGGCGCGGCAATGAGTGATGTAATGACACCCGCAGAAGCAGCCGCTGTGATGCGTGTAGCGGAGGAAGATGTTATTGCAGCCATTACATCAGGCGAATTGAAAGCCAAAAAGATCGGCAACGCGTACCGCATCAGCAAAGATGCGTTGGATGCCTTCTTGAAGGGATAATTCTGAATATAATGCAGGGTTTAACACGGGAAGAGATAGAAATATTTCTTCCCGTGCTTTCTTTCTAATTGTTAATGCAGGATCCCCTTATCGTAATAATGAAGAATAACCTTAACAAACGCGATCATTAATTCTTGTTATAATCCAGATATCCACTTTGATTAGAGCGAGGGTGATCCAATCAGCCTCTACTGGCGTTGGCAGTTCCATGAGGTTTTCCAGCCGATCCCGGCGGAAGACCTATATCTATTTAACCCGATAAAGACGGTGAATCTGGCATGAGATTACATGAATACCAGTCGAAACAAATATTTAACCGATATATGATTCCAATTCCGAATGGAAGGGTGGCTTCATCCTCTGGAGAGGCAAAACTGATCGCAGAAGAATTGGGCGGCCGGGTGGTTGTCAAGGCACAGGTACTGGTTAGCGGCCGTGGTAAATCTGGGGGTATTCGCCTGGCAAAATCCGCCCGAGAAGCGGAAGAATTGGCCGCTGCCATTTTAGGCATGGAGATAAAGGGCCTGCCGGTGCGAAAGGTTCTGGTTGATGAAACCGTGAACATTCAGAAAGAACTATACCTGGGAATAATCAATGATCGTTCATTGCGAAAGCCCGTTATGATCACCTCTTTCGCAGGAGGTATGGATATCGAGGAAGTAGCTCGGACCACTCCTGAAAAAATTATCAAAATTCCCATCGATCCACTATTGGGTTTACGTGATTTCCAATCCAGAGATATGGCTGCCGGGATTGACCTGCCGCGTGATCTCTGGAAGAACTACAGCGAGATCACCCATAGCCTGTGGAACCTGTTCAATGATTTTGACGCCACCATGGTTGAAGCCAATCCGTTGGTCATAACCAATGAACAGAAACTGGTTGCCCTTGATGGTAAGATCACAATTGATGACAACTCACTATTCCGGCATCCGGAATTGACAGACTATCGAAACACAGATGGGGATGGCCCGGTGGAGATTGAAGCCAGGAAATTTGGGCTATGTTACATTAAATTGGATGGCAATATCGGTTGCCTGGTCAATGGTGCCGGTCTGGCGCTGGCCACTATCGACATGATCTATATGGCCGGTGGAATACCGGCAAACTTTCTTGATATTGGCGGCGGCGCGAGCGCTGAAAGGGTTTCTGCCGCGTTGCATATCCTCTTGATGGACCAGACAGTGAAATCGGTTCTGGTCAATATTTTTGGGGGGATTACCCGCTGCGATGAAGTAGCCCGCGGAATACTGGCCGCGTTGAATGAGGTTACATCAAGAGTTCCCATTATTGTCCGTCTTGAAGGCACGAACGCTGAAGAAGGCCGCAGACTTTTACGGTCCGCGAATCTGGCATCAGCCGGGTCAATAAATGAAGCCGCGAAAATGGCCATTGCGGCAGCAGAAGGAGCGGCCTGAAATGGGTATTTTGATCAGTAAAAATTCTAAAGTGCTGGTTCAGGGCATTACGGGACATGAGGGGCTTTTTCATGCACGTCAAATGATCGACTATGGAACTCATATCGTAGCCGGGGTTACACCTGGCAGGGGTGGAGAATGGGTGCTTGATGGGAAGATTCCAGTTTTTGATTCCGTGCGCACGGCTGTTGATATGACCGGAGCCGATGTAAGTGTTATTTTCGTGCCGTCCCGATTTGCCGCCGACGCCATGTATGAGGCGGCAGATGCAGGAATTTCCTTGATCGTTTGCATAACAGAAGGAATCCCGGTTTCTGATTGTATGCGGGTGCATGAATATCTGACCCATACCGGCGCGTTGTTGGTAGGGCCTAATTCTCCTGGAATACTTACGCCTGGTGAGGCCAAGGTCGGCATAATCCCCGGGGATATTGCTTCTTCGGGAACCATTGGCGTGGTCTCTCGTTCAGGCACTTTAACGTATGAGGTGCTGTTCGCGTTAAAGAACGCAGACTTTGGTGTGAGCACCTGCATTGGTATTGGGGGTGATCCGGTTCAGGGCATGAACTTTATTGAAGTATTGCGTCTTTTGGAGGATGACCCACATACCGAACAGATCGTGCTTATTGGTGAGATCGGCGGAACGGAAGAAGAAAAAGCCGCGGAATTCATTAACCGCAATATGACGAAGCCTGTAGTTGCCATGGTTGTCGGGCAGACCGCACCAATTGGCAGGCAAATGGGTCATGCGGGTGCCATAATTGAACGAGGATCGGGCAGCGCGCGTGAAAAGATAATGGCATTTGAGAAAGCCACGGTCAAAATAGCCGCAACCCCTGATGATGTTCCATCACTCTTATTACGTTAACCTGTAAATATAATAAAAACTCCTGAACAAAAAATCCAGGAGTACAAATTTCATCAAGATATAAACACGATCAGCTTATATGAGAATCGATGTATTTCACAACATCGCCAACAGTTTTGATTTTTCGGGCGTCCTCATCAGCTATGGATACATTAAATTTTTCGCTGAAACCATCGATGAGGAAGAACTGATCCATGGAATCGGCTTTTAGATCCTCAATAAAACGGGTATCCATGGTAATGCCCTTGCCGTCGATCTTCAAGACGTCGACTATCACGCTGCTGACCTTTTCAACTGTATCGCTCATCGGTT
>CAZDAW010000103.1:4481-13051 GCA_964503685.1 uncultured Anaerolineaceae bacterium
TTTTGTCCTGTGTACGATGGGGGTTTTCCCTTAGTGTTGAATTGTAATGAGGGAATGAAGATTGTCAAGTCATGTTATTTACCTGCACAGCAGAGTAGATACACATGTTGATATAGAATATAACCCCATTCGGCGCGTTTTGGTATACTCAAAAAAACCAGAGACAGGAAACTCCTATGCCAGATTCCACGCAATTATCTTCCCGCAAAGGTGATCATATCCGTATCAATCTTGAACGGGATGTCCAATCTAGCATACGTACCGGACTGGAAGAGTTTCAGTTCTTGCCAAGGGCATTGCCGGAGATCGACCTGTCAGAGGTGGATACGTCTCTTTCTCTTATCGGAAAAATCCTCAAAGCTCCCATCCTAATTTCTTCCATGACTGGAGGAACAAAAGAAGCTGAGAAAGTCAACCATAATCTTGCCGCAGCCGCCCAACATTGTGGAATTGCCATGGGAGTGGGATCACAGCGTGCTGCTCTTGAAGATCACAGTCTGGTACCTTCTTTTCTTGTTCGAAAGCAGGCGCCGGACATTCTTTTGTTCGCGAACCTCGGCGCTGTACAACTCAATTATGGGTATGATGCCGATCACTGTCAGCGGGCTGTGGATATGATCCAGGCTGATGCCCTGTTTTTGCATTTGAATGCCCTGCAGGAAGCCGTTCAGCCGGAGGGTAATATCCGTTTTAGCGGGTTGTTAAAAAAAATCGAAAAAGTCTGTCATAAACTTTCAGTGCCTGTTTTTATAAAAGAAGTCGGGTGGGGTATTTCGGATAAGGATGCCTCTTGTTTGGCCGATACGGGCATTGCCGGAATAGATGTGGCTGGAGCGGGTGGTACAAGCTGGTCACAGGTCGAAATGTACCGAATCGAAGACGAGAATCTGGCCAGAGTTACCGGTGCCTTCCGTGGATGGGGGATTCCAACAGCTCAATCCATTCAAATGGTGCGGAAAGCCGCACCAAATTTGAAGGTGATTGCTTCAGGTGGATTAAGAGATGGACTGGATATTGCCCGTTGCCTGGCGTTAGGGGCTGTTCTGGGTGGAATGGCTTCACCCTTCTTGAGATCTGCCGTCATATCCGCGGAGGAGACGATTAGAACCATTGAAGAAATTCAACGAGAAATTCAAATTACCATGTTTGCCTGTGGTATTCGTAATATTAAAGAATTAACCGACAACGCTGCCATTTTACAGAAAGAGGGGCGGAAATGAGCCTGGACCAATTTATTCAATCAGCCCGACCGCTAATTGATGCCGAATTAAAGAAGACAGTCAATACCATCGATGGAACTTCTTATGAAGGGCTTCACGCCATGCTGGCTTACCACATAGGCTGGGAAGGCGAAGACGCGGGAGAAAAGGCACAGGGGAAACGAATTCGCCCGCTGCTTGTATTGTTGGGAACATCCGCGGCCGGAAAAGATTGGCATCTGGCGTTATCCGCTGCCGCTGCCGTGGAATTGATTCATAATTTTTCGTTGATCCATGATGACATTGAAGACCGGTCAGAATACCGGCACGGACGAAAAACTGTCTGGGCGAAATGGGGTGAGGCCCAGGCGATTAATAGCGGTGACTGCATGTTCGCGCTGGCGTTTCATTCAGTTCATCACGCAAACGCACATTCAGACTGCGTTTTGGGAGCGGCAGATCTATTACAGCAAACCTGTGTCCGATTGACTAAAGGCCAATTTCTTGATATGGCGTATGAAAACCGTGACGATCTTCCATTAGAAGAGTACTGGAATATGGTCGGAGGAAAGACAGCGTCGTTGCTTTCCTGTAGTTCTTGCATTGGTGCGGTTCTTACCGGTGTTGAAGAAAAGAAAATTGAATCCCTGAGGTCATTCGGATGGAATTTGGGATTGGCGTTTCAGGCCCAGGATGATTGGCTGGGAATTTGGGGAGACAGCGCGCTTACCGGTAAGTCAACAGAAAGCGACCTTCTTAGTGGTAAAAAAACATTACCGGTGATTTTGGGTCTAGACGCATCTGAGACTTTTAAGAAACGCTGGAAGAATCGTCCATTCAAAATGGATGAAATCCAGGAGCTCGCCGATATACTTAAAAATGCCGGGGTACAGGAAATGGTTGAAGACCAGACGAAACAATATACCGATAAGGCTAAATCTGCCCTGGACAATGCCGGACTCGAAGAAGAGGCTGTGAGGAACCTGTTGGATTTGACACAAAAGTTGTTAAACCGGAAAAAGTAATCGACCGAATCAAATATTTTTGTTGATCAGGTCATAAAGACAATACGATTACGCGAAAGGTAGGCATGGTCATGGTAGCCAGGAAAAATAAAAACGCGAAGGATCCTGAAGATCTGTGGGACGCCGCAGAGATCATTTGCGATGAAGGTATCGACCAGGATATTATTCGTGAATCAGTTACTTCCATATTGAAAGCTGTTGGTGAAAACCCCGACAGAGAGGGTCTGCATAACACGCCTCTCAGGGTTGCAAAAAGTTATGAGGATATGCTCTCCGGTTACCGGGTTGATCCATACAAATTGATCAATGGCGCATTATTCAATGTGGAATATGACGAAATGGTCATTGTTCGTGATATTGAATTTTACAGTCTCTGTGAACACCATATGCTGCCATTTATTGGCAGGGCGCATGTAGCTTATCTGCCGAATAAAAAAGTAGTAGGATTGTCAAAAATTCCCCGTATTGTGGATATGTTCGCCCGCCGCCTTCAGGTGCAAGAACGATTGACGATGCAAGTAGCCGAATTCCTTGATGAAGCTTTGCATCCTCATGGTGTTGCGGTGGTTATCGAAGCGCTGCATCTTTGTTCCATGATGCGCGGTGTAAAGAAGCACGATTCACGGATGACCACGTCAGCCATGTTGGGTTATTTCCGGAAAAACCTGGCCACCCGAACCGAATTCTTGGATAATATTTCTCGCAGCGCCGAACCGCTGCATTTTTAGCCTTACGATTGCGGGAAAAGTGGAAAATCGGACAACCGGCATGCTCCTGAATCCGGCAAAATTTCACATGCCAGGTCGAATAAACGCCGGCTGGAAATTGGATGAGTTAAATCCGGAATCAATTCAGCCACAGGCAGCAGGATAAACGCCGTTGTCCAAAGTCGCGGCTCAAGAATAACCGCGTTGTGAACAATTGTGTCCAGATCCAATGTGCGAGGGGCATACTTATCCGACGTCCGATGGCGCCCCATCTCTTGTTCCAGGGGGCGCAGGATATTAAATTTGAGATCATCAGGAGAGTAAAGGCAGGTGACTCTGACGGCCGCGTTATAAAAATCGGGTCCGGTCGTTCCTACTGCCGGTGTAAGCCAGACTGATGATGCCTGCAAAACTGGCAGGCGGCGGCTAAGAGACAGGGCTCCTTTACGGATATTTACCGCAGGATCGATATTTGACCCCAACAGGATAACGGCCTCTCCCATACCCATCTACCAGTCTGGTATATGGTTCATGTCAGGCCCGCATACGTTCTATTTCTACGCCGACTGATTTTGAAAAGCGGACCGCGCCTGGTTTTTCCACCCGGACTCTCACACCAGCCGCCCGAGGATTTTTCAGAATCAACTGCGCCACATCTTCAGCCAGAGCTTCAACTGTGTACCTGCCGACTGTGGAAGCGTGTTCCAGAACCATCTTGGAAATGGTGCGGTAATTTACACTTTTTTCCACATCGTCAGATTTTGCCGCCTCACTGATATCTGTAAAGATAACAATATTAAATAGAATATCCTGCGGTTGGGCGCGTTCCCTATCACTGATACCAATCACACCTCGAGCGAGAAGGTCTTTGATGAGAATTTGATCCATAGTATCTCCGTTGTTATACCAGATGGCGTCCGCCATCAAGGTGAATGATCTCCCCGGTGATATATTCCGGACCGTCAAGTAGGAACAAGATAGTTTTATCCAATTCTTCAGGTTCAGCCCAGCGATTCAGGGGGACCGGTTTGATGATTGTATCCGATTGTGATCCATCTGCTGGCGGGAGTATGGCACCAAGGGCGATGCCATTCACGGTAACACGCGGCGCCATGGAAACGGCCAAAGATCGGGTGAGAGCAGCCAGGGCTGCTTTACTGATGGTATAAGGCAGGTGGTCGACTCCTGGACGTAAAGCTCGCCAATCGAGCATATTCACAATGCGGCCTTTCGAGTCCAACGCCAGTGATTGATAAAATGCCTGACTAATGAAAAAAGGAGCGGTAAGGTTGATATTCAGATGCCGCTGCCAGTTTTCTTGATTTACATCCGGTAAACGCAACGGTTCAAAAATAGCCGCGTTGTGGATCACGGCATAGATGGGACCGGCGGTTAATGCCTTTTCCACAAGGCCATGGGCTTCTTCAGGGCGGCTCAAATCTGCCTGTAAAAGGCTGACTTTTCTACCAAGAGAACTGATCTCATGAGCCGTTTCCAACGCGGCGGTTTTTGAATGGCCGTAATGAAGCAGGATATCAGCGCCAGCTCTGGCAAGAGTGATAGCCAATTGCCTGCCCAAGCGAACGCCGCCTCCGGTAATGAGGATATTCCTGCCTTCGAGGCTCATGAGGTTTTCATCATACTAATCATCTGTATTGATTTACACATCCAATAAGAGTGTAAGGGATGTCTTTGGGGTGTGTCAAGCAACCTGTAAGTTTATTCTTGTTAAGAACGCCTGACAAACCATTTGGCAAGAAGACTGAAAAGAAATATCCCCAATAGACTGAAAGAAACATCCAGGATAGATGATGTTCGGGATGGGAAAAAGGATTGAGAATATTCTTCTATTATGGCAAAACCTGCCAGTAAAAAAATACAAACCGGCAATGGAATGGAAAGAAAACGCCAAATACAATTCGGAAAGCTGAGCATCAGTAAGAATGCCAGAATCCCATAAAGAAAGAAATGACCGGCTTTATCACCATTCGGATAATGGTAAATAGATTTGATCCATCCTGGCAGGGTATTACTATCGGCTCCCCAAATGATTAGCCCGATAAAAATACCAAAAATAAGGGTTAACAGACGGATCCAATTAATCCGGCTCAAGCGAACACTCCCATTCTATGGCAGGGTATGTCTATTTGTCTTCCTGATAACCAAAGACAATCCCGTTCAGTTTATTAAATGTTTGAACGCCGAATTTTTTGATCTGATCCAGAGTGGAAGGTTCCTCAGGAATACTCTTGGCCAAATTGTTCAAACCGGTCAAAGTCTTTGTCCCTGTGGAAGGTTCCCATTGCATGAGAACTCTCAATACTTTCAAGTTTTCTGCGAAATCCGTATCGGTATGGTTGGAAAGTTCCAGGTCAACTGCGGCGATCCCATTCATTGCCAACCAATCGGTAAACTGCCCGGTGTATTTACAACCGGTATCCTGAGGCGGGTAGGCGTAATTGGTCACTGCGGCAATGGATTTAGCCAACCGAACGGATTCTGTTTCCGGCGGCCTCCCTCCGGCAAACAAGCCCAACGCGGCTGAATGGTAGTTGACCAACGCGCTGATATTATGTGCCTGGATAAAATCACGCACCGCTATTGTTTCCGGTTCAGAGAAGGGAGATGATCCCGCACTGATCGGGCGATAATTCCAACAACCATCGCGAGGCCAGTCAACCACCCAGAAAGCGTCAAAGTTGCGATTTAAATCCACACCACGTTCGTTTGTGCGACCGTCAAGGTTATGCCCGCGGGCTTCTCCGTCAGGATTCATCAGGCGGAGGATGTAAAGGGTGCGATCAGCCGGTATGACCTGAGGATTCTTTTTAATATATTCAATCAACTGATCGGCCAGTGCGGTGGTATTCCACTCATTTCCGCCATGCACGCCCGCGACCATCATACGTTCAACCGGCCCATTGCCAAACTGCATGATTTCGAGATTATTCCCTTTAACCGATTTGCCAATGACCCGGGGGCCGTCTACAAAGCCGGTTGGCTGCGCTACCACGGGTGAATTCGCGATAGGGATAGCAACTTCGGCTGCGCTAGTGTCAGATACTGTCTGCACAGGTTGAACGGCTGCAGAAGTATCCGTGGTTTGTGAGGGTGAAGGTATGTCAAATGTGACATTATTCGAGTCGATTGGTTCATCGCCCTCGGTGTAACCCTCAGCAGAATCATCGATGATTTCTGTATCCGATATCGAATTTTCCGGAGGATTTGCAGCCGAGTTCGCCTGGGCAGGTGCTGAAGCGGGTGTTTCAAGTGGGATTTCAGGTGATGAATTCCCATCGACAGGGATCTCTGCCGAAGCACGAACGTCCTGCCCGCTTTCAGAGCTGTCTGTCGGTTTATCCAATTCGCTAATGGGTGCCGCTGTTGGCGTTGGGAAGTAGGTGGCCAGTATGGATGGCTGCTCCGCCGGCTGGTTAAAGGGAGAAGCCGGGGTTGAGTCTGTGTTCTCTCCAAGAAACGGTAAGTCGCCCAGATTATTCTCAATCTGAAGAGTGATCCATCCCCACACGCGTTCACCGGTGGTGATTCCGGTTGAAAAAAGGATATACCCGGCCATGGCAAAAATGGCAATCACCATGGCGCTTTTAACCAGACCTTTGAAACTGATACCCTTTCGAGGTTTTCTCACTGGACGGCGGGCCACCATTGCTGGTTGATTTTGAGATTGCCGGGGGTTATTCTGGGTAGATCGGTTATTTTCCCGTGTTTTAGGATAATCAAGATCGATCGATAGAGCTGTATGGTAATGAGGCGGTAATTCAGCCCGTTTCAAACCACGTTGAACAGCACGCTGCGCGTGTTTTGAAGCCAGAGTGTTATCTGTTGTTTCGTCCAAATCATCGAATAGCGAGTTAGCGGTACTCATATTCGATGTTCTTTGATAAGCGGTTTGCCTGGATTGGAAGGATGCTGAAGATAACCCAGCTCGTTCCAGGCAGTAATCACGTTTGGATTGATTGGGCATACATTCAGCCAGCCAACGCCAGGCATCCATATTATCAGGATCAATTTCGAGAATACGGTTCAGGTAGGCAGCCGCTGCCTGTTTATGCCCATATTGAATAGCCCGCATAGCCTGGGCCAATAATTCGGTTATTTCTGAAGTCATGTCTGCCATAGTCCAACCGCCACTTGAATTGGATTTTTCAGTAACGGTTGCAAGAAAAAGGCCAGAGGATTTTATGACGTTTCGGATGGGATGGAAGGTTGAGCGGCTGGATCTGCCAATTGTGAAATAAACCCGAACCTCACCAATGTATTGAAAGCATCCATCACTTGCGCGGGTATTGGTTGAGAGGCCTGCCATCCACGCTCCGCGTAAACAATGATACGATGAAAATCTCCAACCATTACTTGAATCAGATCAATCATGGAAAATCCTTCAAAAGGATATTCATCAAAAGAGATATCAGGAGAGGAAACACAAAAATCCAGATCAGGCCAATATTTGGTCACGGCTGCCATAGTCCGGCGTTCCATATAAGGCTTTTGAAGAATAATCAAGTTCTTATATGTAACCCGGTTTGCAGTGAGAATTGCGCGGCTGAAAAAATGTTCTCAGCCGTATTGGTCGCTCGATTTTCAATATAAATATTCGGGGATGGCACTCCGGCCTTTATCATTACATCCGCAAAAGCTTCCGCTTCCGGTTTATGGTACAGGTCATACGTTAACCGGCCAACCCCTCCCGAGGGGCATATCCATTTTGCCATGTTACGGTGGTACAGGTCGGCAGCGTATTCCGCGACACGAAGGTCATTGCTGCAAAAAATCAAGATTCCGTCAGCGGGTTTCAACGGCATCCCAATTCTTAAATAATCCCATAAGCATCTGGCAGATTGGATAATTTCTGGATTCAACTTTGGCTGCATACGTGTTTTTTTTACCTTGGATTATCTCGATCTGTTATCCTGTACAAGCTTCATTAGAACTATCATTGATAAAAGTATAATTCGGATAACGTAACTATTATCCCTGAAAAGGGGAGGAAATATGGGCCTCTATCTTGCTTTTAAAGAAGTCTGGCGAAATCGTGGACGGTTCTTTCTTGTAAGTCTGGTGATCGCATTGATCACCACACTGGTTCTCTTCATAGCCGCTCTTGCGGAAGGGTTGGCTTTATCCAATCGGGAATATTTAAGCAAGGTGAATGCAGATCTCTTTGTATTCCAAAAAGATGTTGACACGCTTATCGCCACGAGTAGGATTGGACGATCAAAAATCAATGATGTTCGCAGGGTTGAAGGGGTGCTTGATGTAGGTGCGATTGGATTTGCTACAGGCGGTCTCATTCAGCCTGATAAACCATCGGTTAATGTTTCATTACTTGGTATTGAACCTGACAGTCCGGGTATGCCGCCTGTTATTGCGGGCCGGACAATAAATACATTAAAAGGTAATGAAGCAGTTATGGATGAACGTCTATTCTCTCGATATAACGTTCAAATTGGTGATGAAATTAAAATCAAGACGATTCAGGGCACCAAAGAAAAATTTTTTAACCTGAAAGTTGTTGGTCAGACAGATGGGCAGCAATATCAATATGCACCAACTCTATTTATACCTTTTAAAACCTGGGATCAAATTCGACCACAGGCATTACGCTCAAATATTCAAAC
>CAZDAW010000104.1:0-12843 GCA_964503685.1 uncultured Anaerolineaceae bacterium
CGCTCCCCACACGGGGAGCGTGGATTGACACACTCGGTGGTCGAACTCCCATGTACCCTTGCATCCAGTCGCTCCCCACACGGGGAGCGTGGATTGAAACCCAAATGGGAAGAATGATGACATCGTGGACACGATGTCGCTCCCCACACGGGGAGCGTGGATTGAAACAATATATATATCGGACATGCGTCCAGGTCACGCATCGTCGCTCCCCACACGGGGAGCGTGGATTGAAACTAGGGAATACGGTTATCTCATCATCGAGACAGAAGTCGCTCCCCACACGGGGAGCGTGGATTGAAACTAAAACAGAAAACAGAAAAAAATAAAAAAAAGCCGCGTCGCTCCCCACACGGGGAGCGTGGATTGAAACGTGTATTTTATCCATGCCTCGAATTGGTGGAATGCGTCGCTCCCCACACGGGGAGCGTGGATTGAAACTCCACGCCATAAGTTTTTATCGACACAATACTGCGTCGCTCCCCACACGGGGAGCGTGGATTGAAACACCGATACGTCAACAGATGCCGTGTCAGGTATTGTCGCTCCCCACACGGGGAGCGTGGATTGAAACTTTGGACTTGCTGATATCAGCTTTGAGCTTACTCGTCGCTCCCCACACGGGGAGCGTGGATTGAAACGTTGATATGGTATCTGGTGATAGAGAGCGTGTAGAGTCGCTCCCCACACGGGGAGCGTGGATTGAAACTTGCGCAAGTTTGAAAAGTGGAACCCGATATTGTTTGTCGCTCCCCACACGGGGAGCGTGGATTGAAACAATTAGCATTATCATATTAGTAATTGTGATAATGGTCGCTCCCCACACGGGGAGCGTGGATTGAAACCTGGTAAGAAGGATAGCGAACAACAACGCCACTCGGTCGCTCCCCACACGGGGAGCGTGGATTGAAACACCTAGCAACACCTTACCACAATGGAAATACCTGGGTCGCTCCCCACACGGGGAGCGTGGATTGAAACACTTGTTGGCAAAGGATTCTGTCAATGGATGGATTAAGGTCGCTCCCCACACGGGGAGCGTGGATTGAAACAGCTTGGGTAATTTCATTCCCAGTTTTTCGGCTTCGTCGCTCCCCACACGGGGAGCGTGGATTGAAACGCTCCTGCTCACCGTATGGAAACTATAAAGGATGGGTCGCTCCCCACACGGGGAGCGTGGATTGAAACAAAGAGCCTCAAAAACACTAACGGTTGGGACATGTCGCTCCCCACACGGGGAGCGTGGATTGAAACAATACTTCGGAGCGCATTACGTAACGCAATAAGGTAGTCGCTCCCCACACGGGGAGCGTGGATTGAAACACCGAAATAACATTTGCGTCCAAAACATTAACGCGTCGCTCCCCACACGGGGAGCGTGGATTGAAACGATTGTAGCACTGGCGATCATCGCAGAGCATTATTGTCGCTCCCCACACGGGGAGCGTGGATTGAAACTGGAAACAAAACCTCTGATAAAATTATCGATGAGGAATTTCCATGAAGCGGGTAAATTCAATCGAGCAGGTTAATGTGCGGCGGTTTCCCGATTTTAATAACATGGAATTGTTGCGCGCCCGTTATCTGGTGCAAAATTTTACCCCTCACATGCACGAGCATTTCGCCCTAGGGGTCATTGAAGCCGGCGCGCTGCGTTTTGATTACCGCGGTGAAACATTCACCGCTCCGGCGGGCAGCGTCAACCTGTGCATCGCCGGTGAGCTTCACACAGGGCACTCGGCTGGCAGCGAGGGGTGGGCATACCGCATGATATATTTCGACCCGGAAGTTTTACACAGAACTGCCTGCGAAATTTGCGACCATTCGACGAGCATGCCATACTTTGAAGGCGGCGTCATAAACGATGAAACGCTCGCTTATCTCATCCGTCGCTTGCATGTAAGGCTCGAACAGGGGAATATTCCTGCATTGGAAAAAGAAAATTGCTTCGACCAGGTATTAACCCGCCTGATCACTCACCACGCTCAACGACCGCCGGTGTTACGCCCGACCGGTCGTGAGGTTACTGCCGTGATGCGAATCCGCGATTACCTGGAAATGCATTATACCGAGAATGTCACCAGCGCCGATTTATGCCAGTTGGTGAATCTGAGTCGCTTCCACTTAAATCGCGTATTCAGCCATACTGTCGGCATTCCCCCATACGCATATTTACGCCAGGTTCGTATCAATCAGGCCAAGAAGCTGCTTGCCCGGGGCGAATCGATCGCCTGGGTGGCCGCGTTGACTGGTTTCGCTGACCAGAGCCATCTCAACCGCTGGTTTAAACGCCAGTATGGATTTACCCCCGGAGAATATAGCAACAGCGTCCAATACAAATAGGTCAAATACGGTTAAGCTACAGGATATCGATTTATTTGAGGAGATGTCTGTTGTGAATAATCGTTACCTGGCTTATATCAAGCTGACCCTGGCAATGGCAATCGTGGGCAGTTCGGTGGTCGTTTCTAAATTGGTGGTCGCCAGTTTCCCTGTATTCCTGGCGTCGGCGCTGCGTTTCGGGCTTGCATCCATCATCCTGTTGCCATTATTTTTCTGGTGCGAAAAACGCCTGCCGCCTATTACACGACGAGATTGGATGTTGATCTTTTTACAGACGTTCTGCGGCGTTTTCCTCTTTTCGGTTTTCTTATTGTACGGTCTCAAGCTGACCAGCGCCGCCGAGAGTGGAATCATTACCAGCAGCACCCCGGCGGTATTGGGGTTGATTTCTTTTGTTTTTCTCAAAGACCGCCTGACGCTTAAAAAAGGTCTGGGTATTGTCATGACGTTGTGCGGCGTTCTGGCGATCAACTTGATCGGTATGGTTCCCGGCGAGGGGCGCGGCGTCAATCCCTGGCTGGGCAACCTGCTCGTCTTTGGCGCAGTCATCGGCGAGGCGCTTTTCTCGACTTTTCGTAAACTCATTTCTCCGAGAATCAGTTCTCTGGCGATCACGACGCTGATGAGCGTCATCGGGTTCATATTGTTTCTGCCCTTCGCCCTCCCCGAGGCGATTGTCTTCAACTTTTTGCGGACAACGCCCGTTGATTGGTCGCTGGTTCTTTACTGCGGCATCGTTGTCACGGTGATCGCTTATTTGCTCTGGTTCAGCGGATTAGCGGAAGTTTCGGCCAGCACAGCCGCGGTGTTCACCGGGGTCTGGCCGGTGAGCGCGGTTGTGCTGTCTTACCTCGTTCTTAAAGAACCTTACAGCCCTTCCCACCTATTGGGGATTATCTGCGTGTTGGGTGGAATTAGTCTGATTGCCCTGGATTCACGCCCGGCGGCTAATACGCATAGTGATACATCTCATTTCTCTTTCCCCAGCCTGAGCAGCTTCAAGCCGGTCTGGAGATACCAGACCAACAGGAAGACGGAGGAGATGGGTACAGGGATGAATGTCAACGCCGGGGCAAAAATTAAAAAAGGATAATAGGCCAGGCCGAAACTGTTTGCTAGTATCCCCATCCATGCGCAACTTCTGCTAAAAACTTGGCTGTGCAGCATCAGGATCGAAAGGATCAACCCGCTGAATGAGACGAGCAGGAAGCTCACATAGAGGCCGGCTCCCGAATAATTGTTGCCCTGATGGATGGTTAATGCTGCCTGGCCGACTGAAAGGAGAGTTGCCCGTTGACCAGCGTCAGTCGTTGCCGCGTATTGATTGCTGAGGGCAAGCAAATTGAATGCCTGATGGGTTGCGAAGTAGGTCGTTACCCCGCTGATGGTTGTGATCACGGTAATGGCTGCCAGAGAAGGATTGGTTCGCCACAGGGCGGCGCATATCGCCACGAAGATCAGACCCACCAGGGCGTAGTTGATCAGATCGGAGAGGTTAAGCAGGATCAAACTGAGCAGGGTGTTTTCTTTCAAGAGAGCAAACCAGTCGCTGATTGCAGCGGGGGCGGTGAGGGGGCCGGTCTTGATCATCTCAATTCCCCTGAGCAATCCGTATTCGGCGTCGAGGTTCCTGCGGAAGATCGCGGCAGCGATCAGGGCAGCCGCCCCGCCGATTTTGTAGAGCGGCTGCCAGATATTTTCAGCGATTTTGGTTTGAGGCGGTGGATTCATTTCGCCTGATTTCCAAACGGTCGCGATTGAGAACGAAGTGAGTCGTGGGCAAGCCCGGAGAAGATCGTCAACCCCAGGAAAGCAAGGGCGGTGAGAATAATGGTATAAGTCAGTGGCTCGCTATCCACACCGAAGAAATAGCCGAGGATGTTGACTCCAGGGAAGAGCATCAACCAGGCGGTAATAGCGATGCTGAATATCCAGGGCCAGGCATTTCCCAGTAATCGGCGCAAACCGGAAGGCTGCGTATAGGCACTTTCTTTTATTGAGGATTTGTTGAGCCGGGTTGCCAGGAGCCCGATGGAGAAGGCGAGAATAGGAGGGATGATACCGCTTCCGGCAAGTAACATGGCGATGGATAGCAAAATAAGCGCCGTACTGCTGCCCTTGCGTTCCGCAAAGAAAAGGGCGCAAACGATGAAGGCGGTGGAAAAGAGAATGGCCAGAATGCCGGTGATGAGCAAGTCAGGAATGACCGTCAGCGCCGGTTCCCCGGATACACTGCTGAAAAATCCTGAATCAGGCCAGGAAAGGATCATGATCCCGGTGGGTGCAACGTTGCCCTGTAGAATTTCACCGATACCATGCTCGATCCCCGCTAAACCCATCAGCGTGCCAAAAAAAGTGACTGTTGTTTTGACTGCGTTTTTCATTCGGTTTCCTCATCTTGCCAGGACCGGCTGTTCGTTGAGTAGGGTAGTGGAAAGTTGGGTAGCCAGGTTGTCTGCCCAGGCGCGGATGGCGTCCCAATCTCGCAAATCGGTAGGAGGCATTTGGCGCAGAGCAGGGATTAAGCTATAGGGCAGGCGCAGTTTAGCGGGGTCGAATCTGCCGCCAAAGATTTGCACGGATAACGGCTTGAGCCACCGAAATTTGGCCAGGGTTTCATCGAATTTGACGCGCACTTCCTGCCATTCATCTTCTGTCGCAGCGCCAAAGGGGCCTCCGGCGAAGATGGCTATTGGTAAATCACTGGCGAGAACGGTTTGATAACGCGTCAGAAAGCGGAGCGCATCTTTGTGCCACTTGAAGATATAGATTGGCGCACCCAGTAATACGGCGCGGTACCCGGTGAGCGAGCGTACGCTGCGAATGGCCTGCAGATCAACGGCCAGCCCGCGCTTGCGCAGCGTCTCGGCAATCACACCGGCGATTTCTTCTGTAGAGCCGTGGGTCGTTGCATAGGTTACGAGAATTTTATTTTCCATTTCTATTTGTTCTTCCTTTTATTTACAAAATATTGAATATCTGTTGATTACTTCGCTTTCTATATTAGCGATAACCCATCTCTTTCGTCATCTATCGAAAGATAGATTGCAGGTTATAACTGTGCGACCGAATCCGAGTAGAATTAATAACGATGATGGATATCCTGGCTTCCCCACTGGTTATTACAAAATTGCACCCGCCGGCGGACCGGCCGCGCAACATCCTTCGTGCCCGCCTGTTGGATCTTTTTGCTCCTGAAAGCGGCAAGGGTTTTGTTTTGGTCAGCGCGCCTGCCGGTTATGGCAAGACTACCCTGCTCGGCGAATATGCTCGATCCCTTCTGCGAAACGATGTCACTGTGGCGTGGTATGCGCTTGATTCAAGCGACGATGATCCGATCACCTTTGGCTTATATCTTATTGCCAGCCTGATTCAAGCTTTTGGTGAAACTGAAACACCCGAATTGGCAACCATTTCTCAGCGTTTGCATGCTGCAACCGAGATCGACCTGCAGACCATCCTTCCATCTATTATCAATTTCGTTGTTTCGTCTGAGCGAGGCTGTACACTGATTCTCGATGATTATCACTTGATTTCCTCCCCAGCAATTCATAGCGCAGTGGCGTTTCTTCTGGAACATCTCCCGCAGAATTTGCGGGTGATTATCGGCAGCCGCGCTGACCCGCCGTTGCCCCTGGCGCGCCTGCGGGCGCGGGGAGATATGATCGAGATACGCACGGCTGATCTGCGTTTCACGATGAATGAATCAATGTTATTTCTGAATGAAGTGATGGGGTTGGGTCTTTCGACAGATGGAGTGAGTGCGCTTGAAGCGCGCACTGAAGGTTGGGTCGCCGGATTGCAACTGGCTGCGCTTTCCCTGGCGGGGCAGGCGAATAAGGAGGGTTATATTGCTTCATTCACTGGCAGCCATCGCTACCTCGTCGAATACCTTCTGGAAGAAGTTGTTGACCGTCAGCCGCAGGAAGTACAGTCCTTTCTCCTTGCCACATCCATTCTCGAACGGATGTGCGCACCCTTGTGCGATGCAATCCTGGATGGAAATCTCGATAGTTCCGCGATCCTTGATCATCTGGAGCAAGCGAACCTATTTGTTATAGCGCTCGACGAGCAAGGTTGCTGGTATCGTTATCACCATCTTTTTGGCGACTTCTTACGGGCGCGGCTGCTGAAGAATCAAGCGGAGCGTATACCCTTGCTGCATAAAGCAGCCTGCGAATGGCTGGCCGCGCAGGGCGATTTACGTGAAGCCGCCCGGCACGCCTTTCAGGTTGGCGATTGGGAATACGCGGCGGCTTTTGTCGAACAATACGGCTTCACCATGGTCATTCACAGTGAAATCTCCACGCTCTACGAATGGTGTTCGGCTTTTCCGGAAGAAGTCATGCAAAACCACCCGGCGCTCTGTCTTCACCAGTGCTGGGCGCTGGTATTTAGTTTTCAGCGGCAGAATCGCTCAAAGGTTGAGGCGCGTTTGCGTCAGGCGGAGGAAGCTATCGCAACGATGGCCGACAAACAACAGGCAGGTGCTTTGGCTGAACACGCGGCCGTGGTGCGTTCCTTTTTGGTGATGGCGCCGGATCAAACCGCCGACCCTCGCGAACAACTTGCCCGGGCGCAGAGTATGCTAAGCGCTTATCCCGAAGGAGATCCTGGGCAGTTCAGCGCTTTACTTTTAATGGGTTATGTTTACATGGCGCTCGCCGATACAAAGGATGCCGTCAGGATTCTGGAAAAGGCCGGGCAGGCGGCCTTAAACGGGCGTTTATTCTACGGTATGGTCGAATCCACTTTTCACCTGGCGCGGCTGGCTCATCACCAGGGACGGTTACACACTGCGATTGAGTTGTGCCGGAAGGGACGTGCGGATATCGCCAGCTTGTTGGATTACCCGGAGCAGGAATTGCCTGCTTTAGGTTGCCTGGATATTGCTATGGGTTGTGTACTGCTGGAACAGGATCACCTGGATGAAGCGGAGCAGTGCATCCAGCATGGTCTTAATTTGTTCGGTTGGAACGCGAACCCCTATTACCTGCTAACTGCATACATTACTCTGTTTCGCATGGATGAGGTCAGGGGACGTTCTACTGAAGCCCTGGCGCGTTTGGCTCGCCTGGAAGAAACCTGGCCGGATATTTCGTTTTGTACGTGCGGTCTGCGCATTACGCATGCTTTGCGGAATGCGACATCAGACGAAAGTTGGCTGGCAGAAGCGGAGACCTGGCTGGGCAGTTTTTCATCAGCAGATGAGACGCCATTGCCCGGCATGGGCCCATTCGGCGCCGCCGAAGTTTATCACCTGGCTTATCTTGCCCGGGCGGAAGTTCAAATTGCTGCCGGTCATGCTCAAGAGGCTCTATCCTATCTGGAACGGCAACTCAAGCTATCGATCGCCAATGACCTTATCGGGCGGGTCATTGAACTTTCACTGCTTGAGGCGCAGGCTGCCCAGGCTGAGGGTGACGGTCAACGTGCTTTGCAGGCCCTCGAACGCGCCCTCGTTTCTGCCCAACCTGAAGGGTTTATTCGCAGTTTTGACCGGGGATCCAAATTGACTGGCCTGCTTGTTGAGGCTGCCAATTCCGGAATCTGCCGCGATTACGTTGAACGAATATTGGCTGCCATTGGCGACTCAAAATATAGAGAGGCAACCCGTTTGGAGAGGATGGGTGACCATTTTTCGCAGACGGCGGGTATGGGTATCGTCGAAGAACTCAGCGAGCGTGAGCTGGAGGTGCTGCGCCTGATGGCGCAGGGGGCCACGAACCAGGCTATCGCAGAGAAGCTGGTGATCACCGTTGGCACGGTCAAGAGTCACATCAATCATATTTTAGGAAAACTGGGGGCGCATAATCGTACTGAAGCGGTGGCGCGGGCGCGCCGTTTTGGTCTGATATCAATCTAACCCGAAATCCAACCTTCGATGGATGACATTTTTAAACTTAGGGGTTATGCTGGAGTCATGCTGGATTATGCCCGCCAACGTGTCAAAGATGCTTTGAGTACTCCTCATATGGTTGTGTTAGTTACAGATGGCCCGGCTGGTTTGCAGGCTGGCGAATTTCCCTGTGAGGCGGTTGATCTGGCGCTTTATCTGCTGGTTGCCAATACCTCTGACCACCTGTTCAATCTGGAGCATTACGCGGCTGTTACGGTACTGGCGGTTGGCTGGGAATTGAAAGGGAAGGGGCGGGTTGTTCCATTGGAAGCTGTCGATTTTGAGTTGAGCCTTTTGCAAGAGGCGAGCGCCCAATGGTGTACTCTTGTAAGAGTCGACCCAGGCATCCTGCAAATCCACCGTAAGGAAGGTTGGGGGAATCTGGAAACGATCGAGATCGAAGGGGAGTGAAGAATAAAACGGGCTATTATCATCGCGAGCAAAGATAATTTTTCTCTAAAAACTGATTCTGGCTATTGCATTTTTTATAATTTTTGCTATAATAACATTAGTTTGTTGCAGCAATCAACAAAGTGAGTCGCCGATGCCAAAACATCTTTCAGCTGATCAGGATCTCGTCAGAAAGGTTAACAAATCCCTTGTTCTCAATACGCTTCGTCTGCACGCGCCTATTTCGCGGGCTGGCGTAGCGAAGCTCACCGGCCTCAATCGCAGCACGGTTACCCATATTATCAATGCTCTTCTCGAAGAAGGCCTGGTCTGTGAGAGCGAAGTTACTTCTTCACCGATCGGCAGGCCGTCTATTTCGCTTACCCTGCGTCCTGAAGGCGGCGCGATCATCGGCGTCGAAATCGGCGTTGATTTTATCTCTGTTCTGCTAACCGACTTCGTTGCCCGACCCATCTGGCAGACGGTTCTTGAAACCCGATCTTCGCAGACCCAGAATGAGATTCTAAAACTGGCTGAAGAAACAATCGATCAGGCATTGCACTATGTCAGTGAGCGCAACCTGAAAGCGATCGGCATTGGCTTGGGACTGCCTGGTTTGGTGAATGTGGCCGAGGGTGAATTGATTTATGCTCCCAACCTGGGCTGGCAAAATGCCCCCATTCGCTCCCTTTGGGAGCAGCATTTTGGCATTCCAGTTTATATCGAAAACGAAGCCAACCTGTCTGCCCTGGGTGAGTACTATTTTGGGCAGGCGAATAAAGTGGATAATTTCGTCTATCTGAGCTCGGGCATCGGACTGGGCGGCGGTGTGATAATGGGCGGCAAGCTGTTTCGCGGTGGTCACGGCTTTGCCGGCGAGGTTGGGCACATGCAACGCGATCCTGATGGTGAACTTTGCGGATGCGGCCGCAGAGGATGCTGGGAAACACAGGTGGGGCCGCGGGCTGTTTTACGGCGCATCAAACGTGATTTTCTTGCTGCTCCCGATCTGCCCCGACCGAAAGGCGTTGCCTCCGATTTAAGTGACCTTACTTTTCAGAAGGTGGTCGATGCCGCCCTGCAGGGTGATCCACTTTGCCTGGGCGCCATTGAGGAAGTTGCCGTCCACCTGGGCGCAGGAATTGCCGATCTGGTCAATATTTTCAACCCCGAAATGGTCGTCATTGGCGGAGCATTGAGTCTGGCTCGCCAGATCATTTTACCGGTCATCGAAAAAACCGTTTTACAGCAGGCGCTTACCCCATCGGTCAATCAAACACGCATCACTTTTTCTGAACGCGGCAAGGATGCCTGTGTCTATGGGGCGGTGGCCGTTGTGCTGGATGATGTTTTGCGCGAACTGGCGATCGTGTAATTCCTTAATGTATCCATTTTCTGGATTATCCGGATATTTAAAATAGAAAGGACTGGAGTTTACACATGACAACTTATCAACCAAAACCTGAAGATAAATTTACATTCGGCCTGTGGACGGTTGGCTCAACCGGACGCGATCCTTTTGGCGATCCGGTGCGCGATCCAAAATCGCCTGTCGAATTGGTGAATCTGCTTGCAGAAGTGGGGGCCTACGGCGTCAATTTCCACGATAACGATTTGGTGCCGATGGATGCTTCGGCCTCTGAGCGAGATCGAATCGTCAAAGAGTTCAAGCAGGCGTTGCAGCAAACTGGTCTGGTCGTTCCTATGGCAACGACTGATTTATTTCACGCTCCGATTTTCAAGGATGGCGCTTTTACTGCCAATGACGCCAAAGTACGCGCTTATGCCCTGCAAAAAACCATGCGCGCCATGGACCTGGGCGCGGAATTTGGCGCGCAAGTCTACGTTTTCTGGGGCGGACGTGAGGGTGTAGAAACTGACGCTTGCCGGAATCCTGCCGATGGGCTTAAACGATTCCGCGACGCACTTAATTTTCTGTGCGAGTACAGCCTTGCTCAGGGCTATGGTTATAAATTTGCCCTTGAGGCCAAGCCCAATGAGCCTCGCGGCGATATTTATCTGCCCACTACAGGCGCCATGTTGGGCTTCATCGCCACATTAGATCATCCTGATATGGTCGGCGTCAATCCGGAAATGGCGCACGAGCACATGGCGGGCGGCAATTTCCTTCATGCCATCGCACAGGCCTGGGATGCCGGCAAACTTTTCCACATCGATCTGAACGATCAAAACTATGCCCGTTACGACCAGGATTTCCGTTTCGGTATGCAAAACCTGAAACAATCCTTTTTCCTGGTCAAGTTCCTTGAAGATGTTGGCTACACAGGCAGCCGTCATTTTGATGCTCATGCTTTCCGCACAGAAGATAGTGAAGGTGTCAAAGATTTTGCCCGTGGCTGCATGCGCACTTATTTGATTCTCAAGGAAAAGGCCAGGCGATTCAATGAGGATAAAGAGATTCAGGCGCTTCTGGCAGAGATGAATGCCAATGATCCACAAATGGCTTCCTTCCAGGGAAAATTTTCGAAAGATAAAGCAGACTCTCTAAAAGCATATTCCTTCGACCGGGGCGCCATCAGTTCCCGCGGCCTGAAATATGAAAAACTGGATCAACTGGTCGTTGAACTTCTGCTGGGAGCGCGTTGATCAACCGAGAATCCGGGGCCGATACGATGACTTTTGGGAGTAGAATCTATGACAGGTGATCAATACCTACTTGGAATTGATGTTTCAACCACAACAGCCAAAGCGCTGCTGATTGATATGCAGGGTAATGTTCTGGGAGTCGGATCAACAGCGCAAACGCTTTCCACGCCCAAACCACTTTGGTCGGAACAGGATCCCAACGAATGGTGGGATGGTGTGACGGCCAGCATTCGCAAGGTAATGACGCAAAGCGGGGTAAACGGTTCGCAGATTCTGGCCGTCGGTTTAACCGGGCAGATGCACGGCTTGGTGCTGCTGGATGAAATGGGTCAGGTGTTGCGTCCGGCTATTCTCTGGAATGACCAGCGTACTGCTGCACAGTGCGATGACATCCGTTCAAGACTTGGAAAAGATCGTCTGATAAAGATATGCGGTAATGACGCGCTGACCGGATTCACCGCCCCCAAGGTTTTATGGGTGCAGCAAAATGAACCCGAAGTTTATGCCAAAACGCGCCATATCCTGTTGCCTAAAGACTATATCCGCTTCCGATTAACGGGCGAATATGCAATGGATAAGGCGGACGGTTCCGGGACAATTCTTTTCGATCTACAATCCCGCAACTGGTCCCCTGAGATCCTCGCTGCCCTTGAGATTCCTGCAAACTGGCTGCCGCCGACCTATGAAGGCCCTGAATTTACCGGTAAGGTGACTGAAGCAGCAGCAGCGCTGACCGGTTTGAAAGCGGGCACGCCGGTTGCGGCCGGCGGCGGCGACCAGGCCGCTCAGGCTGTCGGAGTCGGCTCAGTTCAGCCGGGTGTGGTTGCTCTCACTGTAGGTACTTCTGGTGTGGTATTTGCTGTGACCCCCAGCCCGCTTGTAGAGCCGCAGGGACGGTTACATGCCTTTTGTCATGCGGTTCCGAATCTCTGGCATTTTATGGGTGTGATGCTCAGTGCCGCAGGCAGCTTGCAATGGTATCACGATACTCTGGCGCCCGATGAAAGTTTTGACCAATTGGTTCGCCAGGCTGAAGATGCGCCTGCGGGCAGCGAGGGACTTCAATTCCTGCCCTACCTGAGCGGTGAGCGGACGCCGCATCCTGATCCGCATGCCCGGGGCGCTTTCATTGGCCTGACGCTTCGCCACCAGCGCGCACACATGACCCGCGCTGTTCTGGAAGGAGTAGCTTATGGGCTCAAAGATAGCTTTGAGTTGATTCGCAATGCCGGGTTGGGAGAGATCCAGCAAGTGCGTGCTTCTGGGGGCGGCATGAAAAGTCCGCTCTGGCGGCAGATTCTGGCCGACGTACTTGAAACTGAACTGGTCGAAACCAATACCACTGAAGGCGCGGCTTACGGCGCAGCGTTATTGGCCGGAGTAGGATCTGGCGTCTGGCCAGATGTGCCTTCTGCCTGCTCGGCTACCATCAAGATCACCCGCAGCATCCAGCCCAATTTTGATGTGATGGAAGTTTATCGGGCTGGCTATGAACTTTATCGCACACTCTATCCTCTGCTCAAATCTACGTATGAAAAGATGAGCGAATAAACGGTTACGAATTCTAATAATAATTCTTCCTCCAAAATAGGGAGTAAGGGCGG
>CAZDAW010000105.1:0-12705 GCA_964503685.1 uncultured Anaerolineaceae bacterium
TAGTTTTGGATATGGATTATTTGACATCGGCACCGACTGTGCTCATCCAGGCGTCAGCAATGACTTGTTTGGCTTTATTGATTTGATCGATGCTGGGGAAGACGGCATTGACAGGAGGCAGCTTGGCGGATAAATCTGCTGGAACAATGCCCTTCTTGTTCAGGTCGTCAAAACGGATTGGATGGCAGTAACCTTTCATCCATTCCAGTTGACCTTCATCCGAGTAGAGATATTCCATCCAGAGTTTAGCGGCATTCGGGTGGGGCGCGTAGGCGCTGATTGCTTGAATGTACACACCAGCGATGACGCCTGTCTTGGGGATAACAACTTCGATTTCGGGATTGCCGGCCAGTTCGTCTTTATCGGCCAGAGCGTTGTAGTCCCACCGAGTGATGACCGGGGTCTCGCCGCTTGCAACAGTTGCTTGCTTGGCAACAACCGGAACGAAATTGCCTGCGTCATTGAGTTTCTTGAAGTAATCCAGGCCAGGTTGGACATCATCCAGCGAACCGCCGTTGGCAAGAGCAGCCGCATAGACGCTCATTTGCGCCTGGGCTGATACGCGCGGATCTCCGGAGAGAGCGACCTGTCCTTCGTATTCAGGTTTGAGCAGATCTGCCCAATCCTGTGGAACGTTTTCAACAGCGTCTTTATTGACTTCGAAAGCTAACACACCGTAATAGTCGCCATACCAGTAGCCATTCGGGTCTTTAACGCTGTCGGGGATTGTATTCCAGGTCGAAACTTTGTAGGGCTGAACAAGTTTTTCTTCAATAAGTTGTGGGCCAAAGCCAAAACCTACATCAATGACATCGGGGGCTTGCGGGCCTTTGTTATCCTTATTGGCTTTGATGGCTTCGATTTCGTCACCTGAACCTGCATCAGGGTTCAATTCATTAACTTTAAGGCCATATTTTGCTTTGAAGCCCTCGATTGCTCCACCATAGTTGCACCAGTTATGTGGCAGGGCAATAACAGTCAACTCGCCTTCAGCTTTAGCGGCGGCAACCAGTTCGTCCATGTTGACGGCTGGTTGTTCTTGGGTTGTAGCAGCGCCTGCCGCGGCGGGTTTATACCATTTGTCGAGGCCGGCTTGAATTTCTTCAGCGGCTTTTTCAGGGGTCAGGGTACCGTTGATTACGGCTGCGCTGACGCGCCAGAGTTCGTTTTCGAGATTGGGCTCGCCGCGAGAAAGAATGGCGTATGAGTTGCGGATGGTGGATTTGCACTCGCCGCGCCAGCTCAAGAATTCTTGCGCCAGAGGATCGGTGAGTTCAACTTTTGCGTTGGTGAGGGGGAAGAAACCCGGGAGAGCATTGCCATAAAGGGTGGCAAATTCAGGTGAAGCAACCCAGGAGAGGAATGTCTTGGCAGCTTCGGGGTTCTTTGTGGAAGCGTTCATACCCATGGCGATATCAGTATGATCACTGATGTAGCATTGGTCGCCAGCTTTGGCTACTGGGGGTTTAAAGATACCCATTTCGAAAGCAGCATCTTTTTCGAAAGTTGCGATTTCCCAGGAACCGGTGGGGTAAATGGCGGCTTTACCGAGGGTAAAGAGTTGCTGAGCGTCAGCATACTTGACTGCCTCAAAACCGGCTGGCATATAGTCTTTCCATGTAGCCAGTGATTTGAAGGTGTTGACATAGGGTTCATCGGTGAATTTGGCAGTGCCGGCGATCAAGGCTTTGCGGCCCTCTTCGCCTTTCCAATAATTGGGGCCAATGTTTTGGAAGCCCATAGTGGCGGATTCCCATAAATCGGCAGTTCCCATACCTATGGGGATGTAGGTGCCGTCTTTCTTGATGGCATCAAGAACAGCCTTGAACTCTTCCTCTGTGGTTGGCTCTGTGAGACCAAGTGTGTCAAAGGCTTCTTTATTGTAGAAGAAGCCATGGATCACGGAAGCCATCGGTACACAGAATACCTCTTTGCCGTCATCGGTTACCCAGGCGCTTTTAGCCACGTCGCCAAAATTTTCCATACCAGGAAGATCAGTAATATTAGCGAGGTAGCCCTTTTGGTAGAGGGCAAGAGAAGCATCGAATGGCCGGCAGGTGATCAGGTCGCCAGCAGTGCCACCTTCGAGTTTGGTGTTAAGTACACCGTTGTACTCAGCGGGCGCAGTTGGGGCGAAGACAACGTGGATATTTGGATATTTAGCTTCGAATGCGGGGATAATTGTATCCTGCTAGATTGTCAGATCATCGTTACGCCAGCTTTCGATTGTAAGGGTAACTTTTTCTCCGGTCGCAGCAGGGGCTTCTTCAGCTTCTGCCGGGGCTTCGGTTACGACTGGCGCTTCTTCAGCAGGAGCAGGAGTTGCGGCAGGTGTGCAGGCCGCGAAAATCATTGACAGGATTAACAAAATTGAAATGATCGAGAACTTACGCATACTCTTCTCCTTCTTCTATTATTATTTGATATTAGATATAGGTCTGATAGGTAAGCTCGCACGAACTATTTTGTATTGTTCTCTCTTATTCACCTCCTTTCTTCTGGATAAAGAATGTAGTAAAAATTATACCATACCCGTAAATTATTTTTCTTGTGGAATCAGTACCACGAATCTGTGATAATAATCACTTTTTAGTCACAAAAAGTAATACCATTCATCAACATTAGATTAATAAATGTTAATGACAGGTTAACAAAATCGACTGTTTTAGGGTATACTGGCTGTAATGTTGATGCGAAAAATTTATTCGTTCATACTTGAAAGAATTTCGGGAGAGATTTTGTGAATATTCAAAAATTATTTAAGGCTCGTCCGAATAAATTTCTTCAGCTTTTAGATGAGCAGACAACCATTACATTGAAGGGCCTGGAATTATTAAAAATATATATGGAGAAGCGCAATTCGGAGGTCGCCAAGAAAATTCAGGCAACAGAAAAAGAAGCCGATGAAGTGCGGCGTATTTTGATTGAAGAGTTAATGCGTACGTTTGTCACGCCAATTGATCGCGAGGACATATTTTCTCTTTCACGGGCAATCGATGATGTGCTGGATTATGCCAATACGACTGTGGACGAAATGGAAATTTTAGATGTTCCTACCACTTCTTATATGGCGCGAATGGCATCCCTGCTTTACGATGCATCCGCAGAGATTCAATTGGGTGTTGAGCGTATTCAGGATCATCATTATAGTGTGGCAAGCGATCATGCGCAGCGCGCCAAGGCATTGGAGAACCGGGTGGAAACGGTTTATCGGGAGGCAATCGCAGACCTTTTTAAGGGCTCAAAAAACATAAAGCATGTTATGACGATGCTGAAAACGCGGGAAATCTATCGTCACTTGAGTAATGCCGCTGATCGGGAAGACGTGGCTGCCAATGTGATTGCTGACATTATCATGAAAATGACGTAAAGATGAGGTGTCACTCTTGCCTGCTTCGGTTATTATTCTTATTTCACTGTCCGTGGTTTTTGGGTTTTTAAATGGGTTTCATGATTCGAGTAATATTGTTGCGACGATCATATTTTCTCGAGCACTTCAACCGCGTGTGGCGTTAGGCCTGACGGCGATCGCGGAATTCTGCGGGCCGTTCATTTTTGGTGTAGCGGTCGCTAAGACGATTGGTGAAGATATTGTGGCGCCTGGTTCGATTACAACTGAGGTGATTATTGCTGCTTTAGCCAGCGCCATTTTGTGGAATTTAATAACCTGGTTTTTGGGTATTCCCAGTAGTTCATCACATGCCCTGGTGGGCGGAATCATCGGGGCTGTGTGTATTGGGGTGGATTATCGAGTTATCCGAATAACCGGTTTGGCAAAAGTTATCATTGCATTGTTGACGTCTCCGGTGCTTGGTTTTATTGTTGGCTATATTTTTACACGATTAGTATTTTTTTTGGCCAGGAACGCTTCGCAGAAAATCAACTGGTTTTTTAAACGCGCTCAAGTAATAACAGGTATTGGATTGGCATTAAGCCATGGCGCCAATGATGCCCAGAAGACGATGGGAATCATGGCAATGGGCCTGGTTAGCGCGGGCATACTGGATCATTTTTATGTCCCTGAATGGGTTATCCTGCTTGGCGGTGTATCAATATCCTTGGGGACGGCACTGGGCGGGTGGCGGTTGATTAAAACGTTGGGCGGCAGATTTTTCAAGATCAGGCCGGTGCATGGATTTGCATCTCAAATTTCATCAGCGGGTGTGATTTTAGGGGCTGCATTATTGGGCGGCCCGGTCAGTACGACCCAGGTGGTCAGTTCAGCCATCCTTGGTGTGGGTTCTGCCGATCGGATAAATAAGGTGCGCTGGGGGGTTGCGGGTAATATCGTAACAGCCTGGTTCTTAACGATCCCGTTTTCGGCGTTGCTGGCAGCGGGAATCTACTGGTTGATTGTTCGAGCGTTTTAAATTGATCCATTTGTTTTTTTTGGACTGTTACGCAAAAATGTCGCTTAAGTGATCGAGCCAGTTGTCGATAATAAGATTATGAATGTATCCGGAGTTTCTTTCTCTGATTCTTTGCTTAACACCGCCGTTTCGCTGAAAACTATGTCATTTCAAAGCAGCATCACTGTTGCTGTTATGAAACAAATACAGGAGCAGCAAAAGATTGAAGCGGAAGGTCTATTGAAGATGATCAATTCCACACCCACTCCTGGTGATGTGGGTAGCATTGTTGACGTCAGCGCGTAGGTTTTGAATCATTGTGTAATGAATAATGATATCCCCGGGAAGCTTATCCGGGGATATCATTTATTATTCCGTCAGTGAATTCACCTGAAATTTCCCCATGCAAGTAAGGTGATAGGTTATGTTTTGGGATAGCCGGCTTTCACATTTCCTTGATCTTGTACGGGAATCCATAATCTGCCATTTTTTCCATGAATGGAATTGGATCAAATGCTTCAGGCCCCAATACACCTTTTCCGGTCCAAATACCATGTTCGAGAAGATCCATGCCGATCACTGCATTAAAAGCGGTCTGTGCAACAACAGCCTGACAGCCAAATTCCTTCATACAGAAATCATTATCGATTGCCTGATAGATATAAACCTGCTTTGGCTTGCCGTCTTTAACGCCTTTGACCCATGTGCCAGCGCAGGTTGTTCCTGACATCAAATCGCCCAGGTGCGCCGGGTCTGGCAGGCATGCAGCGACGACGTCGCGCGGAGCCACCATCACATCTTTAACTTTTATGGGATTCTTGTTATCTAATCCCAGCATGTGTAAGGTCTTTAGGACGCCAATAAATTGATCCCCCAGGCCATATTTGAATGTGACTCGTTTACATTTGATCCAACGGGGCACCAGCAATACTTCCTCGTGTTCGACATTGACGCATTCCACATTGCCTATTCCCTCTGGGAACTCAAAGACTTCAGGTTCTGAGAAGGGAGGGGTTGTAAACCATCCCTTATCTTTTTCCCAAATCACAGGTGGGTTCAGACACTCTTCAATTGTGGTCCAGATGGAGAAGTTGGGGGCAAATTCATACCCGCGAACCTCAAGATTGGCGCCATCGCGAATCCCGATCTCTTCGATTTCATCAAAAAGATAATCTTGCGCATATCGGGCAAAGACATCGGCCATGCCGGGTTCCACACCTAAACCGACCAGCGCCAATAAGCCCTTTTTCTCCCATTCCTTATTGCGCTCAAATTGATAATCTCCCAATTTAATTCCAGTTTTGTTGAAAGGGTCTTCAGGGTGTGGAGCGGATAGCGTCATTGCCATATCCATGTAATTGCAACCGCTGGCAAACGCCGCATCAAAAATTGGCTCGTTGAAGCTTGGGTCGCAGGCGTTCATGATCAGATCTACCCCATACTTTTTCGCCAGCGCCTCAATTTGCTCACGTTTATTGGCGTCAACGAATTCCACGGGGAATCGAGCATTATCTTTCAACTTCGATTGAACTTCAAGGGCGCGATCTTTATTGTAATCAGCAAGAACCATTTGTTTAATCCAGGGTCGGCGGTTGCCCATAACCGCGATCGATTCGCCAACACCACCAACACCGACGAGTAAAACTTTCATGGTAGTTCTCCTTTTTTGTTTGATTTATTATGATGTTTGGATAAATGATGTCAGTGCTTTAGGTTTCTTCTGTTCCCGGGTGGAACGGATCTATGTCAGGTACACCTGGCTTGACAAACTTGCGAATTGGGAAGTAAAGTGCTGCGCCGATTGCCATTGCGGCCAATGCCCAACCGATAGATGCCCATCCTTCTTCGATATACTGACTGTAAATTGCCAGGAGAATGATGATAGCGGGAGCCAGGGTGATATAAATCAAACCGATATAGCCGCCGGGGACTTTATTTCTGGGAATCTCGGGTCGGGTGAAGCGCAGTTTCCATAGTGCAAAGAATTCGGCCATTAAAACGAGCATGTTGAGGAATACATCGATGACCACTAAAGCGGCGAACGCAGAAAGCGAGAATATTGAGAAGATAATCCCACAGAATACGATAGCGACCCAGGGCGTGCCGAATTTAGGGTGTACTTTAACCATCCATTTCGGCATCATGCCATCTTCTGCCATGGCAAAGGGAACGCGGGTACCTCCCAAACCATTGCCGATAAACAGGCCAATCATACTGAGAACCGCTGCAAAAGTGACGGAAAGGCCTAAAATTCTTGGCAGAGGACTATCTGGGCCTGCGGCTTTGACGCCGATGGCGTGGGCGATGTCGGGAAATTCCCAGCCCACTGAGTTAGCTGGGTCGGCGCCCCAGTCTATGATCTGCTGCTCAGTTACACCGTATTCGGCCAGAACAGGTCCAATACCGGCTCCTTCTTCAGCTTCTTCCTGTCCCCAGATCAGATATTTGCTATTATCGCCGGCGCCGCCGTACAGGCCAGCAATAGTTGGGATGGCATAGGTGGCTATTGCTGCAAATAGCACCAACACCATTGCCAGAGGGTAAGTCTTCTTTGGGTTGACAATTTCATCCCCCGCTGCTGTGGGTAACTCCCAACCCATGAAATTCCACATGACGATGAATAATCCGGTACTTAATGCGCCTGTCAATGTAGAACCTTCCGGCAAGAAGGGTAATGCAACCGTTGTTCCCCCTTTGATCCAGTTGTAGAATCCCACAATCGACATCGCTATAAGGGGAATTAGCATCACAACTCCCAGCCAGTTTGTAGTTAAGCCTGCCAGGCGCGCCCCACGGATATTCAGATATGAGATACTCCAGATTAGAATGATAGCGACAAGCCAGGATAGAAAGGTTGCTGACACTTCGATGCCGCCTATCACAGCGCCTTCTCTTAATGCGGGAATGAAATAGCTGAGATAGTAAGCAGCCAGAACCGGGTAGATGGAAACATCCACCCATGAGACAACCCATTACATCCACCCTGCCATAAACCCAGCGAAGGGACCCAAGGCATGTTTAACCCAATGAAACTAGCCGCCTACTACCGGCATCATAGAATTCATTTCCCGTACCATCAGCATATTGGGAATGCTGAAGAGAAGGGGCGTTAATACAAACAATAGTAACGTTAAGCCTGGCCCTGAATAGCCGACCAACGGCTCAACGCCGAATGATCCCCCGCATACGGTGAAATAAATAAATCCGAATAGTGGAAGCAAGGTCAATTCCCGCTTAAGCTTACTTCGTTCCGCCTTAATTTCTGAACCTTGAATTTTGGGTAGATTAACTGCTGTCATTTTTTTCCCTCTCCAATAATAGTTTTAGATGCATCAGAAATATGCTGGTTTTATTTTTTATTCATTTATTTGTCAGGGATATTTTCATCAGCTAAAGATGGTATATGCCATTGGTGAACGTCTTTTAACGTCAGAGGAATAATGGAGGTTGTTGTTTTTCGGACGCCGGGAATTTTACCGATGACTTCAGTTACAAAACTATATAGCTCTGAATTATTATGGGCAAGTACCTGAATATTAAGGTCACGATCGCCGGTGGTGCAGGCGACATAGCAGACGAGTTGATGCTTGGCGATTTTATTGGCCACTTCCATCAGGCAATTAGGTTCTGTTTCAACAGACACATCTGCCAATACCAGATACCCAATTGCCTGCGGAGATACAACTGGGGTAATGTGAATGATGCCTTGTTTTATTAATCGGTTAATTCGGTAGCGAACGCTGCGTTCAGATATATCTCCGATTCTTTGGGCAATATTTGTACACGACATTCGTCCATCTTCGAACAATAAATCAACAATTTTTTTGTCAATTGTGTCGATATTACTCATAAAAACCCCTTTATATAGCCGATTATGACGTTAATTATACTGATTATTTCCGAAAAATCAATCACCTTTTTGTTGCTTTCTGATATTTTCAATTAGTTCTTCCAGTGGGTGCAATTTTGAAATTGGCAGGTAAAGATATGTTTCAGATTCATCGAATGGATATGGTAATGATTGTATTCGAGGGTTGAACGGACGTGCAAGTTGCCGGAAATTATCTGCAAGCTGGTAACCAAGAAAAATTATCTTCCCGCTTTTAATCTGAAGATTTATCCATTGGTTGATGCCAATAGTGTAATTTTGTTTGAACTTTTTACACTGGAAAGTCAGTTGTCCGGTGGGGGACTCATTCATCTGGAAGTAGGCGAGTGAATATAAACAGTTTGGATACCGAATGAAGTTGTTTGGGGGAAGTGTGATTTCATCTGTCAGAAAATTCCCTTGTTTGTCTCGCCCACCGATTTTTATGTTAATTGGAAAAATGCCGCCATTGTAGAAAATCATATCCCCAATTTCTGTCCAATATTTTGGCTGATGCCAATGAACAGGAAGGGGATGAATGAAACAGACTGGTTCACTATTCTGATTCTGAGCATTACTCGATTGAGATTGGGTGAATAATATTTCGATCCTGGTGAAAATTAATGGATCATGATTATGGATAAAATCTGACGCCAGATGCTTGCTGGGAAAGAGTACGGGGGTATTAAACCAGAGTGGAGGAGCGTTATTACTTTTTGGGTATGTTTTTTCCTCATGAATGAAATAGTTTGAAAGACGGCAGTGGCGTCGTGTTATGAGTATGTCGTATTGGTTAGGATTTACCAGGGGGTCAGAAGATATCGTTTGATAATGGATACCTTTACTTGTTAAGTATCTGCGGAGGGCAAGCTCGGCTGCAATGTTGCATAGCGTTGTATAGAGTTGGCGACGTAATAGTGTACTATCAGGTCGATATAACCGTGGGATTGACAGCGAAATATAACTGATTCCGGCGTTGACGAGATCTGGGGAAAAGGGAATAGATAAGAAGTCGCCTGGGGTGGTCACATTTCTCGATGAAATTATGGGTTTTGAGTTTGGAGTGGAGCATCGGGGGATAATGTTGGCGTTGCGCTTGGAATTGGCGGTGTGAGTTCCATAACCACAAGATTTTTAAAACTGACAGTGACAGCCGATTTATCGGCTTCATAGGCAAAGACGCCAATTCCGCCGTTGATTGGCGCGGCATCTTGAGTGGCAAATTGGAACAGATCGTTTACGAAAAAGCGCAATTCGGATTCTGCTGACCAGACGCTAATTTTTGAGACGCTTGGCGACCCAATAGGAACTGCGCCGCTTGGCGTCCATGGCTGAAGTACGGTGATCGAGTCGTTTTTTACGCGTTCCAGCCGTACCTGGCCGTCACATGAAAGTAGAAAACGAAAATAATAACGTCGAGCCGATGTTCTTACCAGAATTCCGTAAGCATCTGCGCCGACACACATGTTGGGATTGGCAGTGATCTCTACATAAGCGTTAATGGGTATATTTTCATCACGGAAACTTGACCGGTAAGTTCTCTCTTGGGATATGGCAATGCTTAACTGGTTATTTTCGACAGCGACGGTTCCGTCTGCTATTTCCCCCGTCGTCCACTTGTCGGGTTCTTCGAAGTTATCGAAGAATAGAATATCCCCGATTCCGGGGCGAGCGTCTGGCGTTGGTGGAATGACGACTGTAGCAATAGGGGTTGGCGTGGCGGTAGGTGGGAACCAGACGATTGTGGGCGTAATTGTTGGGGTTGATTCGGGAAATTGGGTTGCCGCAAAATTTCCATAACCCTGTATGGGTTGGCAGGCGCAAAGAAAAATGGCGTTCAGTGCCAGTAGTATAACCCTTTTACCGATCATATTACCCGCATAACAATCCTTAAGGCTGATATCGTGTCTGGGATTCGCCACAGTAAAATTATACACCTGGTTTCTGTGAATAAATTTACTTGGGCGGACTACATCTTTGTCGCGATTATGTATAATAAATGCATGAGGATTTTATGTCTGCTGTGATGGAAGCTTTGGATCGAATGACAGTTGTGGGTAGCTTGTACGAAAAATTGCCCGATTATGCTGTACGCTGTCATGCCTGCGCTCATCGTTGTTTGATACAGGAAGGGAAACGGGGTATTTGCCGTGTACGGTTCAATCAGGCAGGTGAACTCAAAGTTCCCTGGGGGTACGTGGCCGGATTGGCTTCTGATCCAATTGAAAAAAAGCCTTTCTTTCATCTATTACCGGGGAATGATGCACTGACTTTTGGTATGCTTGGGTGTAATTTCCATTGCCAGTTCTGTCAGAATTGGCTATCTTCGCAGGTATTACGCGAGCCGGAATCGGATTCCAGTGTAAATAACATCCAAAAAATTTCGCCGGAACAAATCATCCATTATGCGCAGCGTAGTGGATCTTCAATTATTGCCTCTTCTTACAATGAGCCGCTAATTACGACTGAATGGGCCGTTGATATTTTCAAGCTGGCAAAAGAGATCAATCTTCCCTGTGTTTATGTCTCTAATGGTTACGCTAATTCAGAAGTGCTGGAGTATCTTCGCCCTTACCTGGTTGGTTACAAAATTGATTTAAAAACGATGCAGGATAGCCGTTATCGATCTTTGGGAGGTAAGCTGGATGTGGTTTTAGATACGATTCGTTTGGCTCACGAAATGGGTCTATGGGTCGAAGTCGTTACGCTCGTCATTCCTGGTTTTAACGATAGTAATGAAGAGTTGTGGGACGCTGCTCGTTTTATTGCATCAGTCTCGCGCGATATTCCCTGGCATGTAACAGCCTTTCACCCTGATTTTAAACTGGATGATATCCCGCCAACATCAGTAAATTCATTAAAAACTGCTGCCGAGATTGGACAGGAAGCAGGGTTACATTATGTCTATGCCGGTAATTTGCCCGGACGAGTGGAATCGCTGGAACATACCTACTGCCCGACGTGCAATACTGTTCTGATTCGGCGTATGGGTTATATGATATTAGATTATCGCATTACTGCGCAGGGAAATTGTCCGAATTGTTCGACAAAGATTGCAGGAATCTGGAGTGAACACCCTGATCAGGTTCGTATCGGCGGACCAGGAAGCCCGCGTTGGTTATGATAATATCGTGCCTGATTGTCATATTGGCGACTTTTGCTTGGGGGGCGGTGCATTCTTTATTAGCCTCACTGTCGGTAAAGCAGTTGGCGCGGCGTATGTTTGGCTCTGGAGTTGATCGTTGGTATCGTATTATTTATAATCTTATCGCTATTGCAACATCGTTATTGATCTTTATTTTGCCCCTTACATTGCCGGATCGTTTGATCTATATTATATCGTTCCCATGGGTTTTAATAACCTTATTCATACAAGTTGCATCACTTATTTTGCTACTGATTGGATTATATCAAACTGGAGCGGGTACTTTTTTTGGCATAAGCCAATTATTCGGTAAATCTGCTTCATTACTTCCAGGTGTCTTGATTACAAATGGCCTTTATCCGCTATGTTCGCCATCCTCTTTACACGGCCGGGTTGTTGTTTATATGGCTTTCGCCCATCCTCACAGTCAACTTGATTGGATTTTTCTTTGCCATAACTGTTTATGTGATCATCGGCGCGCTCCTTGAGGAAAGACGGTTATTACAAGAACACGGTGAGAAGTATCGCCAATATCAGAAAGTTACTCCCTTTTTAATACCCCGATTAGTTTTTCATGAAGAGCATCATTAGATTAATCGCTAATGCCATTATTTTGGATCTCTCTGGTTTTCATCTCCGGTATTTTCATTGGCTCATGGTTGGATTGGACATGGAAGCCTTGGCTGGTTGTTGGAAGCGTTTTCCTGCTTTTCTTTATTGCGTTGCGATTATTTGTTCGCTGGCGGCCTCAAGCGTATGGGCTGGCTGAATTTGAAGAACGATTACAAATCCGGTTTTATCGCCGCTCAGTCCCACTTGTTCTCCTTCTTGTAACGCTTTGTTTTGGGGCAGCGCGTTATCAATTTGCACAACCGACTTCTTCTCCTGCATCGGTTGCATGGTATAGCGACCAGCCTGATGAGGTATCGATTACCGGGGTGATCATTGCCCTGCCAGATCAACGGGATACTTACGTTAATTTACGTGTGCAAACTGAACAATTGACTTTTACACAGCCAGAAACGATAAATTCTGATGTAAATCAGAGTGAAGCTCGATCGGTTATCGTCAAAGGAGTCATACTGGCGCGTGTTCCGGTTGGAAAACAATGGCATTACGGCGACCGTATTACCCTTCATGGTTTATTGGAAACCCCACCAGAGGATGAGGATTTTTCTTACCGCGATTATCTGGCTGGTCAGGGTATCTATGCTTATATGCCCTGGGCAAAAGCCTCCTGGCAGCAATCGGGTCAGGGGAATTTTATTTTGCAAATGATTTATAAAGTAAATGAGAAATGGTCTGAAATTCTTTATCGTATCTTTCCGGATCCTGAAGCCTCG
>CAZDAW010000106.1:0-12359 GCA_964503685.1 uncultured Anaerolineaceae bacterium
CCCGATGGGGGTGGAACTGAAAGTTTTACAATAGTTTATACCGATAACCAGAAATGCTCTTTGATATACGATCCGGGAATAATTTACACGAATGGCCAATTAATTAAAAAACCTATCGAAGAATTCATCCAAAATTTAGCTTTTCCATCTGGGGTTGAAAATCGATACAAATGATTTTTATTTTAAGGTCGGGGCTATAAAGAATAATTGCCGGATGCGGTGTTGTAATACTCATTAAATAAAAAAGGTGCGCTAACTATCTCATTCTAACGCACCTTTTTTATAAAGAAAGATTATTTGATTCTTTCTGATTTTTGCACCTGCATGACAATTGCGCCAATTGGGCATGAATCTGCGCAGAATGAACAACTGATACAGATTTTAGAATTTGCCAGATAAGGGTATGCATGCACTCTTTCGCTGCCATCAGGTTCCAGGCGTCCAATTGCTCCAGTAGGACACGCCTGAACACAGATATTGCAGGCCGTACAGGTTTTATAATCCCAAACCGGGCGACTCCATTGAGCTGGTTTGAGACTGGCAACGACTTGCCTATTCCGGTCGAGCACTGCGCCGAAATTACAAATATGCCCGCAAGCGTTACACTCGATGCATAATCGCGGATTAATGGCATGCTGTTGTTTACGTTCACCGCTGATGGCGTTGACAGGGCAATAGCGTTTACATAATGTACATCCGGTGCATTTTTCGGTGATTTTATTAGGCATTTCCGGCCTCCTTAATGAGATTAGGATGTGCATTTAATCCAGAAGTGACGCTTTCGGGCGGGCGTCCGTTTTCTGCATCCCAACCCATTTCTTGCCAATAGAGATGGATTAAGTCTTCCAAAGGCACACTTGCGCCGCGGTTGGCGCCCTCTGTTTGTGGTGGTCGACCCAGCGGACGATCATTAATGTCATGGTTCAGGGGAATATTTTCACGATCATTGAATGCCTGACGGAGACTTTGGATATTCCAACCAATACGCATATATTCTGAGGGTGTTTTATTCCACCCGGTAGCGGCATTGAGCCACTCGAATATTGGGAAGCGATGTACGCCGATGAAGGCGCCGAAAATACAGCCACCTGCACCGTTAAGTAATGCGACAAACTGGCTGCAATTGGCGGCCCAACGCGCTTTTTCCACATCGGCGCGATACTTGCTTCTCTTGGGATATAGCAAGCGTTTCACTGCCGGCGCCTGCGGGACGCGTTGCCAGAGTTGGAACATTTCATAGTATAAGTAAGCGCCTATTGTATGACGTCCGGGTGTGGGTTCAACAATGGCATGCAGAGCAAATCCCGGATCGTTACGACCATCATGCATGGCCAGTTCCTGCCCACCGGCCTGTACAGCATATTGCATGGCTTTCTTGCCAATACGTTGTGCAGCTTTGCGGCTGCCATCAGCCAGCAGATCGCCAATGCCTTTTCGTTCAATCATCATATCCAGTAGTTTAAGGATGGCCTGTGGGTCGCCCCATTTCAGTTCCAGGCCGTCAGTATCTTCACGAGATATAAGGCCGTTTTCAAAGCATTCGATAGCAAAGGCGACAGTTCCACCGGCTGAGATACTGTCCATGCCGGCGCGGTTAAGCTTTTCATTGGCGACAAAAATACTTTCGATATCCTCGTTCAGAGATAACCCGCCGATTGCCAGAACGGTTTCATATTCCGGTTTATGAGTTTCGGATTGACCGTTATTGAATTTAGTGTAACCGCCGCAGCCTATCGGACATGAGTAACAATGATACTTGACTTCTTCGCGCTCGCGGATGCGGTCCGGATTAATTGTTGCTGAGCGTTTGCCGGGAAAATCGGCGCTGCTTCCGCCCCAATTCCGTATTGGTGAATCACCTGATTCGATGCTAAACTGATTGAGACCGCTTGTGCCATATTTTTGCAGAAAAAGTTTGTATAAAAAACCATCCTGGCGCATGGAAAGCGGCATGAGTCGTAAAAGAATGCCCAATATTTGGGCTCCTTTACCGTTTAGAAAAGGCGGCGTGAGGTCAACAACACGTGTAAAACGATCGCTCAGGCGTTTCATTTCCTGCGGGTTGGCGGCAGTGATCGGGTAAGCGCCCTGCAGGACGATGGCTTTCAAGCGTTTGGCGCCCATCACAGCGCCAAGTCCGGAACGGGCAGCCATGCGTCCCTGGTCGTTTGAAATTCCAGCGATCAGGGATCGTTTTTCACCGGCCGGACCGATGCAGGCTACACTAACTTCACGGCCATTAAAAGCAGCGCGGAGAGCGTCTTCAGTTTCCCGCGTGTCTTTACCCCACAAGTCACTGGCGTCTCGCAGTTCAAAAAAGCCGTGACCCACATACAGATAAACTGGCGTTTCACTGATGCCGCTAAAGAAAATACCGTCGTAGCCGCATTGCTTGATGGCAGGTGAAAATGTCCCGCCACAGTTGGCGTCGCCCCATGTACCGGTTAAGGGTGATTTCGCAGCAACCATCCAGCGCCCGGTCATCAGGCTGCCGGCGCCGGTGAGCAGGCCAGATACGAAGGCTAACACGTTATCAGGCCCCAGCGCGTCGGCATTTGCTGGTATGCGGCGATATAGATAATAGGCAGCCAATCCCATTCCGGACAGGTATTGCTCATACACTTCCGGTGGCACAGATTCTTCGGTGCAGGTTTTTTTTGTAAGATCGACCCACAGGATTTTTCCAGTCACAGCTTTCATAGTACGCCTCATGTGTTGATTATAGCCGGATATCTTGACAGAGTGTTTAAATATGATCAAATGCGCGCTTTGCAATTTCAAGGGCGTCTTCCAGACGTAACTCCTCTGGATTCATCATTGCTGAACCGTCATTGATCGCCAGTTTTGCAATCTCTTCTAACTGTTCTTGTTTTACGTTGGCTTCCTGCAGGGTGCGCGGCAGGGCAGCTATAGTGTACATATCTTCTTTCAGACGACGCACTTCGGCGATTGTGCGCTGGGCGCGCTGATTGGAAGGGGTGCTGGCGTAAACTTCTGGTCCGGCAAGGGGCAGTAATAGTTCTGCGATCATTTCCCCGCGACGCGGCAGGTTGAATTCCAACCCAAAAGGTAAGAAGATATTCATCGCCACGCCATGGGGAACGTGCGCAACGCCTCCAGTGGCATGCCCCATCGAATGGACGCAACCGACCATCGAATTAGAGAATGCCGTACCGGCCATTGTGCTGGCATTGGCCAGGGCCAGACGACCCTCCTTATCCGCCGGATTTTTCGCCACGCGGCGAAGGTTCTCGCCGATCAAGCGTACTGCCTGCCAGGTAAACGAGTCGCTGATTGGATTTTTTTGAATGCTGATGTAGGCTTCCATGGCGTGTGTCAGTGCATCCATCCCGGTTGCAGCAGTCAGGCGCGGTGGAAGCGTTATTGTCATACGGGTATCAAGTACGGCAGCGCGTGGCATGAGGAATTCAGACACAAATAACATCTTAACGCCTTTTTCTGGATCGGCGATAACGGCTGAATTTGTTGCCTCTGAGCCGGTGCCGGCGGTTGTTGGTACGGCAAAAAATGGGCGCAATGGACCGGGAAGAGTTTCCGCGCCGCGATAGTCACGTACATCTTTACCACCCAGAGACACCAGGATATTGACTCCTTTTGCCGTATCGATCACCGAGCCGCCGCCGACGGCAATCAGGCAATCGCACTGTTTGGCGCGGTATAGCCCGGCCAATTCGTTAACCAGGAGTGTTGAGGATTCGGGGGGAACCTGGTCGTATAATGCTGCAATGATAATGCCGCTTTCGGCAAAAGCGTCGATAACAATTTTTCCTAATCCGGCAGCAGTGACGCCAGGATCGGAGATAACGAGTGGGCGGCTGACATTGGCCTGTACCAGTTCGGCTGGCAGGTTGTTTAATGCTGCATGTCCAGAGATGATTTTAACGGGGAAGCAAAATTCATAATAATTGGGAAGCATGTAAATCTCCTTAAAATTTATATACCGAATAATACGCCAACGAAATAGGTTCTGATCCGGAGTAAATGTTTGCGCGCAAAGGGGATAGGCGGCATACGCTTCATCAGGCGGCGCGCCATAAAACTGGGGAACAGATAGGCTTCCGCAATATTCAGGACACGTACGACTGAAACTGTGTTCGAAAGGTCGCCGCGGGCGCACATAGTATGCTGTGCATAGGCTACGTCAATACCGAGCTGACCGGTCAACATGGCGAAAGCGCATTCGATGTTTTTCATGTAGATCACGACATCGGCTTTTGTTTCATCGAAATTGGCGCCGCGGTATTGCAGCCTGCCGCCGGCCAGGCGAGTAACCGCCATCGACCCGCCGTCAGGTCGCACCCGCAGCATCAAAGTGAACCCTTCCGGCCAACCCAGAACCTCGCGCTGGATCAATGGGTCCCGTTTCGAGAGTGACTGTAAAGCGCGACCCAGTACAAATAGCACAACTTTATTGACCATCTTTTTGATTGGTTTACGAGCGGGTGGAATTTCAGGGAATTGTTGGTAGTCCAAAGCTTGATCTCCTTTCAAAATGCTTGTATGGGAAATAGGATTAAACATTGAGCCATGCAGCAAAACGGTCGGCAATTTGTTCGAATGGAATATCTTCAACGCCCAGGATGGCCTGAAGAATAAGCCCATCCAGGGTAGCCAGAATGATCTGGGCATCGATTTGACGTTGATTGTTGTCGGTCATTATGGGATTGATCCCGGTTTCGATCATCTGCCGCCATTCCTGATATTTTTGTAGAAAGCGGTTGCGTACAGTAGCATTGTTACTGAGGGCTTCTTCAATCAGGTAATGGTGGAGTTTGCCGCGAATCAGGTCGCCGATGATGGTTTTGAAGACCACTTCGAGAATCTGGCGCATGTCGGTTTGGGTATGAGATTCTTTCACCCACTGCAATAATTGTTGGGTGACGCGGTTAAAATGCTGCTCGGTTACATCAAAGATGAGTTCGGATTTTGATGAATAGTAATAGAATAGCGTGCCGGGGCTGATGTTGGCTGCTTGGGCAATGTCTTTCAGGCTGGCATTATTGACCCCCTGTTCGACAAACAGACGACTGGCTGCTGCCAGGATGCTTTGCCGGGTTTCACTTCCGTGCAAGTTGATACGTTTGGCCATTGTATCTCCTTTGAAAGCTAATGCCTGTATGTCGGTCGGTCAACCGACTGAATTAATTATAGCATTTTTTATACCTGATTCAAGTGTGACATTTTGGAGTATCAAGTTCCGCCTTATAATGCTGTGGTTTAAAATAAAAATCATGAATTAAACCTCTGTATAATTTAATGTCTGGCGACCAACGATACAGACATTTTCTTACAGGAGTGTCGTAATATGAACCTTTCTACTGCACAAAGCGAGTATACGTCGCGAGAATTCAAGAATCTGGTTTACAGTAATGAACAGTTAGACCATAAAGTTTTTACTACCTGCGTGTTTATAAAATGCTCTTTTCGTGAAACCACCTTTTCGGATTGTGAATTTCAGGATTGCATATTTCGCTATTGTGATTTAAGTCTTGCGGCATTAAAGAACTGCTCGTTTAAAAATACGCGTTTTGAAGATTCGCAAGTTATTGGCGTCGATTGGTGTGACACAAATTTGACGCAAAAGAAATTTTTGTTTTCGAAACCGGTTGAATTTATGAGATGCGCCCTTAACCATTCAACATTTATGGGATTGAATCTAAAAAACGTTACGATGAGCAAATGTATTGCGCGGGATGTTTCTTTTGAAGAAGCCGATTTAAGTCAAGCCGATTGCACTCTTACGGACTTTACTGATAGCCGTTTTTTGCGAACGAACTTGACGGATACGGATTTTTCGGGGGCAACGAATTATTCAATCGCTGCGAATCTGAATATCATAAAAAGGACAAAATTCTCGTTACCAGAAGCCATGTCGTTATTATATGGCTTGGATATTATCCTGACAGAACATCCATTAACCGAAACCGATAGCTGACTTTGCCTGGCGCTTATGTTTAAGGCGCTGCGGAAAACTCGCTTTATCCCGCCATCGTGTTATAATGTGAAGTCGCGAAGGAATGTTAGCGGTGATATGTGTATGATATCACCGCTTGTTTTGGGCAAAAGGGATTTATCCCTATCTTACTGCTCGGGAAGGTAACCGATGGGAACAAATAGTTTTTGGGAAAGCCGCCGCTTCTGTGTTACTGGCGGTGCAGGCTTTTTAGGAAGCTTTTTGATTGAGAAAATGCGCCAACGCGGCGCAAAGGATATTTTTGTTCCGCATGTTGAGAACTACGATCTGGTAAAACCGGAGGATATTTCTCGGATGTTGGATGACTCGCGCCCGGATGTGATTATTCATCTGGCGGCGCATGTGGGCGGCATCGGCGCTAATCGCGAACACCCGGCTGAATTTTTCTATGATAACCTGATGATGGGTGTTCAATTGATGCATCAGGCCTGGCAACGTGGTATTGAGAAATTCGTTGCGTTGGGTACAGTGTGCGCCTATCCAAAGTTCACACCAGTTCCATTTCGAGAGGATGATCTTTGGAATGGATACCCGGAGGAGACGAATGCGCCCTATGGGCTGGCGAAGAAAATGCTTCTTGTTCAGGCGCAGTCCTATCGTCAGCAGTATGGCTTTAATGCCATCTTTTTGTTGCCGGTTAACCTTTATGGCCCCAGGGATAACTTCAATCTGGAATCATCGCATGTAATTCCGGCGCTGATTCGTAAGTGCATCGAAGCTCAGGAACGCGGCGACTCTGAGATCGTTGTTTGGGGTGATGGCTCTGCTTCGCGCGAATTTTTATATGTAGAAGATGCTGCTGAAGGAATTGTGTTAGCTACAGAGCATTACAACGGGTCTGAACCGGTCAACCTGGGATCCAGTTTTGAGATCACAATTAAGGACCTGGTGGAATTGATCACCCGTCTAACCGGTTTCAAGGGAAAGATCGTATGGGATACCAGCAAACCCAATGGTCAGCCTCGCCGCAGTCTGGATGTCAGCCGAGCAGAAAAATATTTTGGTTTTCGCGCGCAGATATCTTTTGAAGAAGGGTTGCGTCGTACTATTGAATGGTACAGGCAGCACCATAATAAATCGGCGGCATAGATGGTGCAATTGACTGAGACGACAAAACCGGAAGTGGAAACGCCGGTTATTCTTATCAAACCTGCCAGCAAATGGTCAGCGATTAACCTGCGCGACCTGTGGCATTATCGGGAACTGGCTTACTTTCTTACCTGGCGTGATTTAAAAGTTCGTTACAAGCAGACCCTGTTGGGAGCGGCCTGGGCTATTCTACAACCTTTTCTTACAATGGTAGTGTTCAGTATTTTCTTCGGGCAGTTAGCTAATGTTCCTTCGGATGGTTACCCTTATCCCATATTTAACTACACCGGGTTATTGCCCTGGGGATTATTTTCTACCGCATTGACACGCGCCAGTATGAGCCTGGTGCAGAGTCGGAATATGATCACTAAAGTTTATTTTCCACGCCTGATCGTTCCTCTGGCATCGATTCTGGCAGGCCTGGTTGATTTCGCGATTTCTTTTGTGGTTCTTTTGGGAATGATGTGGTTCTATCATATTACACCGACCAGCGCTGTCTGGACACTGCCGCTTTTCTTGTTGCTGGCAATGATCACGGCTCTTGGCGTTGGATTGTGGCTTTCATCAATGAATGTGATGTATCGCGATATCGGGTACATCATTCCGTTTCTGACTCAATTCTGGCTCTTTATCACTCCAATTGCCTATCCGTCCAGCATGATTCCTGATAAGTGGCGCCTGATTTACGCGATCAATCCGATGACTGGTGTGGTCGAAGGTTTCCGTTGGGCGCTGTTGGGGTCGCAGAGCGCTGCGCCTGGCCCAATCCTCATTGTTTCCACGGCTATTGCGCTTCTGCTTCTGGTTTCGGGGTTGTTTTATTTCAGGCGAATGGAACGCCAGTTTGCGGATATGGTGTAGCGATGAGCGATCTGGCTATTCGTGTTGAAAATATGGGAAAGCAGTTTCGGATTGGGTTGCCGGCTGTCCAATATCGTACGTTGCGTGAAACTATAACGGGTAATATCGCATCACCGTTTCGTTCGATAAGTACGGCGATCCGGCGGGCGAAAATGCCCAAAGGAGAGAGCGCGGCGGATACGATCTGGGCTTTACGAAACGTCTCCTTTGAACTCGAGCAGGGTCAGGTTCTTGGTATCATTGGACGGAATGGAGCGGGTAAAAGCACCCTGCTAAAAATATTATCGAGAGTGACCGAACCCACGGAGGGTTTCGCTGAAATTCGTGGTCGGGTAGGATCTTTGTTGGAAGTTGGGACAGGTTTTCACCCGGAATTAACAGGACGCGAAAACATCTATCTGAATGGCGCAATCCTGGGGATGAAACGCGCTGAGATTGACAAGAAATTCGATGAGATTGTTGATTTCTCAGAGGTTGAACAATTCATCGATACGCCGGTCAAACGTTATTCAAGTGGTATGTATTTGCGTCTGGCGTTTGCCGTGGCTGCTCATCTGGAGCCGGAAATACTGGTAGTCGATGAGGTGCTGGCGGTAGGTGATGCTGAATTTCAGCGAAAATGTCTGGGGAAAATGAGCGATGTTGCCCAACATGGGCGTACTGTCCTTTTTGTCAGTCATAATATGTCGGCTGTTTTGCGATTAACTTCCGAGACAATTGTCCTTGAAAAGGGAAAAATGGTCATGCGTGCGCCGACGGCTCAGGCTGTGGATTATTACCTCTCCAGCGGTTTGTCTTACCAGGGTGAACGCAAATGGTTCGATGACGAAATCCCTGCCAGCGCGGCGCCTTTTCGACCGTTGGCGATTCGCGTGCTCAATCCGCAAGGGCGGGTGTCGGAAACTTTACGTTCTGTTGAGCCAGTAACAGTTGAAGTTGAATATCAAATCGCTTCTCCGATTACCGGTTTACGTGTGGGTATCTATTTGTTCACAACACGCGGCGAGTATGTGTTCACTTCTTTTGATACCGATTCTCCAGAAAAGTATGATCGTTACAGTATCCGCCAACCAGGTCATTACGTCAGCCGCTGTGTCATCCCCAAAGATTTTCTCAACGAAGGTCGTTATGTGTTGGGTGTAAACGCCAGTTCGTACCGGGTTAAACGTTATTTCCAGGACGAACAGGCTTTAACTTTGAATGTTGATGCGGCCGGGTCGCCGGGAATGCAATGGCTTGAACAGCGTTTTGGCCCTATTCGTCCCCGCCTGAACTGGGATATTGAGACATTGAAAGCATGAACACGGCCAGAAAACAGCTTCTAAAGAAAGTATTGGGAGATTTGCCCCTGACGGCTGAGGCGTACTGGCTTTTTCGCCAGTCGGGTAAACCGCCAGGTACCCGTTTTTCGTTGCAGGGATTAAAAATAAACCTGCCAGGCATCATTTCACAGGTGACGCCGTTTGCCGAAAAAGCAGAAGCTGGCAAAAAGCTTTTTATTTTTGCGACATTACATTACTGGATCGAGCATGTAACGTTATTGGGTTGTGTGTTGAGGGGGATGGGGCATGAAGTCTCTCTGGCGTATCTTCCCTATTTTGACTGGTTTCAGCCGCTGACCGACCGTTTTGATGTGCGCCGGCAGAATATCTATGCTCGGAGCGTATTAAAACCGGTCGAAGCGCTTTTTCGGGTGATCTCATTTCTCGACATTCAGATTCCAGATGATGATCTGCCGGATGAATTGGATGCGATGATCAGGCTGGTGGCGAAGTATGATACCCAATACGCCCTGCAAATTGAGGATGTTGACCCCGCCAGCGAACTTTACTGTCTGCGCCTGGAACGCGACCGATATGCTGCCAAAGCTGCATTGGCCTGGTTGTCTGAAAACCGTCCAGATGTCGTTATTGTTCCAAACGGTACAATTTTAGAAAATGGCGCTATTTATCGGGTGGCGCGTTATCTGAATATCCCGGTCGTTACTTACGAGTTCTGCGACCAGCGCGATCGAATATGGCTGATGCAAAATGCCGAGGTGATGCGCCAGGAAATTGATGATTTATGGAACAGTCGAAAAGACTTACCGTTCAGGCCAGAACAATTAGAGCGGGTGCAATCATTATTCAACGCCCGCCAGCATGGCGCAGCATGGGAGCATTTTGCCCGCCGATGGCAGGCTGTTCCGGTTCAGGGTGAAGAGAAGGTGAAAGCTGAATTGGGACTGGACGACCGCCCGATTGTTGTTATGGCTACCAATGTATTGGGCGATAGCCTGACTTTGGGACGTCAGGTTTTCAGTGAGACGATGACCAGGTGGCTTGAACGGACAGTGGAATATTTTTCACGTCGCCCGGATATTCAGTTGGTAGTGCGAGTGCATCCAGGCGAGGTGAAGACCCGCGGGCCGTCAATGGTTGATGTGATTCATAAAACCTTACCGCAACTGCCGGAGAATATTCATGTCGTTGGACCACGCGATAAAACCAACACATATGATTTAATTGGTGTGGCAAAATTAGGGCTGGTTTACACAACAACGGTCGGGATGGAAATGGCAATGAGCGGCTTGCCGGTGATTGTTGCCGGACAGACTCATTATCGTGGGAAGGGTTTCACCCTTGACCCGGATAGCTGGATAGCTTATTTTGATTTGATCGAACAGGTGCTTTCTCAGTCTGATAAAACGTGGTTGACAAAAGAGCAAGTTGAACGCGCCTGGCATTATGCCTATGTTTTCTTTTTTAACTTGCCTATTCCTTACCCCTGGCACCTGGTGCGGGTTTGGGAAGATTACCAAAAACGATCCATCGCAGATGTTTTTAAATCCGAAAACAGAAAGATCTACGAGCCGGTTTTTAATTATCTGGCAGGCGAACCATTGGATTGGAGTAAGATAGCAGATCATGGATAGCGATTCGACGATCAAGCAGCAAGTCACCGATTTCTATAACCAGGTTGGCTGGCAGAAGGTCAGCGATGGCGTTTATCAGAATGCCCGCTACGAAGACCTGCGACCTGTGGCGCGTGAGTATGTTCATCGCTGCCATCTGCGGGTGGGACGGTGGTTGGATCCGATGGGACGCTATCTGTTGGATGCCGGTTCGGGTCCTATCCAATATCCTGAATATCTGACTTATTCGCAGGATTATGCATACCGGGTTTGTGTGGATATTTCAATTGTCGCTCTAAGAGAAGCGCGTCAGCGGATAGGTGATCACGGGATGTTTGTTGTTGCCGATATTGCCAATTTGCCGTTCAAGCAGGATGTTTTTGACGGAGTGGTTTCATTGCATACCATTCATCATTTACCGGCGCAGGATCACCTGAGGGCGTATGAAGAGTTATATCGCGTGCTCGGTGTTGGTCACCAGGCTGTAATTGTGAATGGTTGGACAGAATCGCGCTTGATGCGCCAATTATCAGGTTGGATGAAGTTTTGTGAGAGGGTGATCTGGTGGGTTAATCGTTTGCAAGGACGGACGCCTCAGACCGAAAATAAAATTGTGCAGGCGAAAGACGATGCTGAAGCGAAACCCCCTCAGGGAACGTTTGTGACGAAGCACGATGTTGCCTGGCTGAAACATGAATTAAACCAGCGTATGCCGTTTGATATTTATGTCTGGCGCAGCGTGAGTGTACGGTTTCTCCGGGCTGTTTTTCACCCTCGATTAGGAGGAAAGTTTTTTCTTCGCTTATTGTATGCTATAGAAGAGCGCTACCCAAAATATTTCGGTGAGAACGGACAATACCCTCTCATCGTGATTCATAAGATGAGTTCTAGTCGTAAAGTTTGAAATTGTTGGAGGTTCATGTGGATTGGTCAAATAAAGTTGTATTGGTTACCGGCGGCACCGGGTCATTTGGAAAGAAATTTTGTGAGGTCATGCAAAAGGAGTATCACCCGGCAAAGCTGATCATTTACAGCCGGGATGAGCTAAAACAGCATGAAATGCGTGTTGCTGGATTTAACGATCCAATCTACCGCTATTTTATTGGCGATGTAAGGGATGTATCACGCTTGCGCCGTGCATTCAAGGATGTTGACATTGTTGTTCACGCTGCGGCTTTAAAACAGGTGCCGGCATGTGAATATAACCCTATGGAAGCCATCAAGACGAATATCCTGGGCAGCGGCAATGTGATTGAAGCGGCTTTGGATTTGGGTGTTGATAAGGTGCTTGCCTTGAGTACTGATAAAGCGGTCAATCCGGTCAACCTTTATGGGGCGACCAAACTGGCTGCCGAGAAACTTTTCATTCAGAGTAATGCTTATGCGGCGGGAAGCCAGACACGTTTTAGTTGTGTGCGCTATGGGAACGTTGTTGGCAGCCGCGGCAGCGTTGTGCCGGTTTTTCTCAAACAGCGCGAGAATGGCAAAATCACAATCACGGATAAACGGATGACCCGCTTC
>CAZDAW010000107.1:0-11918 GCA_964503685.1 uncultured Anaerolineaceae bacterium
GGAGCCAGCGTCGTCGGTGGGGGAGGGTGGGCAGCGGCGACTTATAGTTGCGATATTCAGTTTGCAGTTTATCACGTTAATGACGATATATTTAAAGTCAAGACCTTTACGATCAATAATGCAGCAGGATGTGGTTTACTATAAGCGGCTAATAAAATTTTTGAGGTTACTGGTCGTAAATTGTCGTTGACCCGTTCCGCCAGCATGGATAAAAAACATTTGACTGAATAATACAAAATCCTATGTGGCTAAAGCGATTATTTTTATCGTCAATGAAGCAGAAGGGGAGGATGCATTTGAATTGGTTTCATATTGTATCAGTTGTTTTGGCAGCTGCTTTCCTGTTTCCAATTGAATATGTGGAAGCAAGCCAAAGCCTGGCGGGGAATGTCTATTATGTATCCATGACAGGCGACGATGATAATGATGGGTCATCAGCAAGGCCCTGGCGGACGATCCAGAAGGCGGCGGACAGCCTCTCGCCAGGGGATACGGTTCGCATCCAACCCGGAATCTATCGCGAGCAGGTTGAAATGCACGTTTCCGGGCTGCCGAATGCGCCGATCACTTTTTTGGCAGATGATGGGGGCGCTCAACAGGGGGATGCTTCTGTACGGTTGTGGGGGTCAGAAGACTCAACGGGCATGACATGGAATGTGTTGGGGTCGAGTGAATGTCCGGCAGCGCGCTTCAATCACGTCCCTGCTGAAGATTATGGGAAGGTTTTCTGCGCCGATCTTTCAAACTGGCAGGAAAATGGTGAGTATATCGTCCCGGATATCGTTGCCCGGGTGAATGACAGCACAGGCGATCTTACATCTTTAACACGAGCGCGCGAGCCGGATGAGAAAGTGGTTACCCTCTGGAAGCATCACGAGTTTTGGTGGGCGGCGGATGGCGGGAGCCTTGCTGCCGGCGACGGGGGTACATCTCGCAGATATTTATTCGATGCGACTACGGATACGCTGCCGGAAGGCATCGAAGAAGGAAGCATCCGAACCCTGGGTGACTTAACCGACGGAACAGTTTTTATGATTGACAATGTCGATGCGTTTTACCAATACCGGCGCCAGATCAAAGGCATGCTTCCCACAGGCTGCACAGCGAACTGCACCGGCATCGAAGTGCAAACAGGAAATCCGACTTTCGAAAGCCGTCCCGTCGATTTTGATTTTGGGCATTGGGATGGCATCGGCAAGTTTACCAAGTATTATGTTGAGGGGCTGCCTCAACTCCTCGATACACCGGGAGAGTGGGTTTACGACACGGCGACGAAGAAGATCTATATCTGGAGCGGCGTCTCTCCGCAGAGCGACCATCTGGAAATTGCCAGACGTCATCTCGGCATCTCTTTTTCGGCGCCCGATGAGAGTATTCAGGGGGCAAGGTATGTTACGCTGGATGGGCTTTCCATTGAGATGATCAACCTGAATTATCGCTATATCCCCGGCGCTGGCACGGTGGAGCGAGCCATGTTTAACTGGAATGTGATGGACGTGTATCATGTTCAGGGCGCTTTGGCGTTTTTCAGTTGGGCTGAGATGGGGGACAGTTCCGGGTTGAAATTGCAGAATTTGCGCATAGCTTATTCAAGCAACGGGATTCAATTCTTCCAGGGCGGCGGCGGAGCGATCGCTCGCGATATTACGCTTGCGAATAACGAGATATTTAATATTGACGGCGCGGCGCTGCGCGTTTCGGGATGGGTTGGTGAACAGGGACAATCTTACCCGGCGTTTGATCGATTCACTTTGCAGGGGAATCATATTTATCACATCGGGTACAGAGTCAATGACCCCACCCTGGATAATGGGAGCGGCGTTCATCTGGAAAATGATAAGATTCATAACCTGACCGTGCAAAACAATCTGATTGAGGATACTGCCCACATCGGTCTGGCTATTGAAGGGACTGCGCCGGGCAAAAAATCCAACAACCTGCTGGTGAAAGGCAACACTATTCGGGGAGCGTGTCGAAATGGCGCCGATTGCGGCGGTTTATATCTTTGGACGAAGAGTAAGCCGAATAACGGTACAACCATCGTGGAAAACATATTGGAAGATAATCAGGGCTGGTCGTATGTGATGACCGCCTGCATGGCTCCTTACTATATTTCAGGCAGCAGTTCCTGTGACAACCGCTGGGGCGGCCCGGATGGATTGTATGGAATGGGTTTTTATGCGGATAATACCGGCGGCTTTGCAGTTTACCGTAATCTGATTCGCAATAACGGGTTTACAGGAATGTACCTGGGTAATCCCACGTCCAGGAATGGCGCCATGCTGCTCTATAACAACGTTATCGATAATGCTTACTACGGGATCGATTTTGAAGAAGGAAAGCGATTTGTCAATTTGCAGATCAAGAATAATATTTTTTACAACATCCGTGGGGCGGGCATCTTTGCCTACAACCTCAAAGGGAAGATTTCTATCGATCACAATCTGTATAAGAATGAAGCCGGCGGCGCAGCGTGGATCTTAGACGGCGATCATTTAGCGACAGTCGCTGATGTGCAGTCTGCCACTCGTTACGAAGATCACGGACAGGATTACAGTGGAACGATTTTTATCAATGATCCGCCAGCCGTTTGGGACGATTATGCGCCTAAGCCCGATTCTTCGATTGTCGATGCCGGAGATAAAGTACCGGATTTCTATGGCGTCCAACAGTCGGTTGATTATCCCAGTCACTGTTCGCCTTATGACCTGGGGATCACCGAACTGGATCAACCGCTGCCAGAACTGGTTTTGAGCAGTCCGGCAAATGGGCAGACGCTTTCGCTTTCGGGCAAGTCGGCCCGATTGATCTGGCAGCCGGTATATTGCGCCAGCCGGTACGTGGCGCAGACATCGGTTGATGGCGGTAAAACGTGGCGCAATCTACGCGTCGGCGGTTTGAAAACATTTGTGGTCGCGCCGCGGCTGGCGCGTTATCGGACCTACACATGGCGGGTTCTTGCTTATGAGGGTTCAAGAGTGGCTGTGCAATCGCAGGAATATACATTCAGAACGCCTTACCCGCCTTCGACGCCTTTGCTCTTAATGCCTGCCAATGGAAGTCAGACATCTCTGACTCCCACGTTCACCTGGAAAGCTGCTAAACCGGCAGGCTATGATTTCACGTACGCCTTGCGTTTCAAAGCGGCCGGCGACGTTCGCGAGATCGATACAGGCAACGCAACAGGTTTCAGCATCCCGGCTTCTGCGCCGTTGCTGCCGGGCAAAAAATATACCTGGCAGGTGCGCGCCTGCAATGACGTGGGGCTATGCAGCGCCTGGTCAAAGGCGCGTCGATTAATTACACAATGATTGATCGATGTGGATAAAGACAGACGATGTTCACACCGGGACGATTTTATCGATCAGTGTAATATTTCTTGATTGGCCTGGTCGGCTTCTTCGAATATCTTTTTGACCTCTTCTTTCATTTCATCGGTTGCGGTGGGGGTCAGGGGGATGAACTTGACCAGGTCGCGCGCCTGTTGCAAGAGCGCTTTTACCTGGGCGATGTAAGAAAAATCGTTGCGCCCGGTTTCGGCGGGAACTGGCAAATCACGCGCCTGCTGGATCAATGCCCGGGCGCGGGTGATCCGTTCTTTTGCGGTTATGAGGCGAGCCATACGAAATTCCTTTCTGGTCTGATGTATCTCAATCGGGCTGTCTAAATCACTCTTTGCGAAAACGCCAGACAGCCAGGGCGAAGAACAGGGCAGCATATCCGAGCAATGCGGCAGAGGGGAGCAAAACTGATGTGAACCCCAGCCCGCGGATCGAGATATTTTTATATCCATCCATTGCCCAGGCAACAGGCGTCAGGTGGCCAACGGCCTGAAAGGCGGAACTGGTGACTTCGAGGTCCATCCAGGCGCCGCCCAACCCGGCATTGATGAACATCAATATCATTGAGAAAATGATCGCCTGCTCTTCCGATTTGGCTATAATGCCGATTAACAAACCCATCGCTCCGATACAAAGGGCTGCCGTGAAATTCACCAGCATCACGGCGGCCGGGTTATAAAGATAATTGACACGTAAAACGAATTGCCCAAACGAGGTCAGAAGGACGAATTGGGCGAATATCAGGGTGAAAATTGCCAGAAAATGTCCCAGGAGGATTTGCGGGCGAGAGGTCGCAGTGGTCATCAGGCGCTGCAGGGCGTGGGTGCGCCGTTCGGTGACGAGGATTTGAGCTGAGGTTAAAAGGCTTGCGATGGCAAACTGGAGCATCATTCCCGGTGAAGTATGAGCAAGGGCCCCCATTCGGCCATCCTGTTTCGAGATGAGGGAGCTGGTGGTTTCGGCAACGCTGATCGGCGGTTGCTGCCATTTTGCCAGCGCTTCTCTTAATATGTATTTGTAGGGTGTCTTTTTGCTGTCGGTTTTCTCAAAAAGGATGGCGGTACGCACCGCATTTTCCAGACGTAATGCGCGTGACAGCAACTCGCTTTTGATGAGCATACCGGCAGAGGAAGAGGTATCGCCGATCAACTCCAATTGGGCGCGTTTGCCGTGCAACAGGGTGCGGCCATAATCCTTTGGAACGATGATCACTGCCGGCAAACCATCATCAGCCACGAGAGCTTCCATTCCAGCCCGATCGAGCCAGGGGCGTTCATCCAGGCGGATCACTTCTGAGGCGGCCAGCAAATCACGAAGTTTGCTGCTGGCAGCGCTTTTATCTTCGTCCAGGTAACCCACCGAAAGGCGCGAATCTGTATTGCTGTTAAATCCACCAAAGGCGTAACCAAACAGAAGGGTAAAGACGAGCGGCATAAAGAGCAGGAATAAAAAAGTCTTGCGGTCGCGGGTGAGTTGGGATAAATCTTTGAGAGTGATATCGATGACGCGGTCCATCTCTTCAATAAACTCCTAAGTGTAGCGCCGGTTGAAGCGCCATATGCCGACGCCAAAGAAAACGATGCTCCAGGCTAGCAAGACGAGGGTGGTCAGCGCTGAATCGATTAGGGGAGCCTCATTAATCGCCTGAAGTAAACCGTTCATTGCCCAACCCTGCGGAGAGAGCAGCGATACGATTTTGGTGAGCCCGCCGGCGTTAGGTGAGTTCATAGTGAATATTTGAATCATGCCGAGCATACCGGTGAGGGTTAATACACCGCCAAAAATGACCCCGCCCTGTTTGGTATTCTTGAGCAGTGAATTGATGAAAATCCCAAAAGAAGAAGCCGAGAAGATGGCACCGACGGCGGTTAATGTAACCTGCGGGAAAGCCCCCCAATCAATGCGAAAGATGAACCGGCCCAATGTGAGCAATACAATGATCTGAATCATTACGGTGAGGAATACGGCCAGGAATTTGCCGCCGAGGATGACCGTCTGGGGGGTGGGGGTGGTGAACAGGCGCTGCATGGTGTGTTGTTCTTCTTCGGTCAATATACTCTCTGCCGAAGCCGTGCCTGTATAGAAAGCGAAAAAGATCATCATGGCGCCCATGATGGGGCCGAGAATATTCATGATGATGTTGTTTTCCTCTTGCGTTTCTTCGCGCGGGGCGCTTACTTTGAGCATCGACGCCGAAATATCGCTGTTATCTTCGTGAAGATAGGCCTGAAGGTATTGCTGGATAATCGCCGAGACCTGTTCGCCGCCGATCTTGTCGGCCTGGTCGAGCGCGATATCAGCAGTAATATTGATGCCGGCCATTCCATCTGTAAACTGGTTCATGATCGATTTGATAATGCCCGGCCCGATTGTCAATGTGGGATCCTGATAGAACTCGATGATCGCCTGTTCCTCTGGGTCGGCGAACTGGCGCGAGAAATCAGCGGGGATGATGACAGCGACCTGAAATTGCCGATCATCCACCGCTTTGCGGGCGGCGGTGGAATCGGGTAAGAGGGTCACATCGACGAGGTCGGCCAGGTCTTCGCTTTGCAAAATCTTAACGACCAGTTCGCCCAGGGTATCTGCCCTGAGGTTGCCAGGAACGTTTTTGCCGTTGAGGTGAAGGTTCGGCCCGCCTTCGTCCAGGTTGGCGACCACCACGCTGGTATGGGGCAAGTCGAAACTGCCTTTCCTGGCAATATCGCCAAACATGACGTAGAACATACCCGTCACCATCAGCGGCAGGCCAAACATGAAGAGCAGGGCGATGGCGCTTCGCATGGAACGGGTTATATCTTTGATGGTGATGTCGATAACTTTCATCATTTTGCTTTAATCACGCAGGGCGCGGCCGGTGAGATGCAAGAAGACGCTTTCCAGGTTGGGCTCCTGGATGTTGACCGAGGTGATGCGCGCTCCTTTGGCAATCGTAACATCGAAAAGGCGGGGCAGCACCTGATTGCTGTCATCGACCATGGCGGTGATGATACCTTCTTCTTCCGAGAGGGATTTGACGCCGGGAATTGCTTTCCAGTCTTCCATGATTTGTTTGCTGTTTGCATTCACGGTCAGGTCGATGCGGCTCGTCTGGCCGACGATTTTGACCAGCTCGGCGTGAGTGCCCAGGGCGATGAGTTTACCATAATCCATGATAGCAATGTGGTCAGAAAGTTCCTGAGCCTCTTCCATGTAGTGTGTGGTATAGAGTACAGTCATGCCCTGCTCTTTGAGCGCCACGACGCTGTCCAGTATCTTGCGGCGGGATTGAGGGTCGATGCCGACGGTGGGCTCGTCCATATAGATCACCTGGGGTTTGTGCAGCAGGGCAATGCCGATGTTGACGCGCCGTTTCATGCCGCCCGAAAACTTGCCTACCCGGTCGTTGGCGCGGTCGGCCAGGTCGATAATTTCCAACACTTCGGCGACGCGGGTGTTGAGGGCTGCGCCGCGCAGGCCGTACATCTTACCCCAGAAGGTCAGGTTCTCACGGGCCGAGAGGTCTTCGTAGAGGGCGATTTCCTGGGGGACAAATCCGAGGATGGATTTGACGCCCATTGGATCGTGGGTGATCGAATGCCCCATCACCAGGGCGTCACCCTGATCGGGGCGCAGAAGGGTGGCCAGCATGGAGATTGTTGTGGTTTTGCCGGCGCCGTTTGGGCCGAGCAGGCTGAATATCTCGCCCTGGTGGACTTCAAAGCTGACGTTTTGCACAGCCTGAAGCTCTCCGAACGACTTATGCAGGTTCTGGATCTGAATTGCCGTACTGTTCATTTTGGTGCTCGCTGGTAAGGAAGTCAATTTTTGATTTGCGTTATACCCGATATATGACTACACCTATTATATAGGAATACCAAGATATTATATAATACGTAATTATTTGAATTTTTATTCACAGGTTTATACTTTGCCTGTTGAAACAGTAATATAATGGGGTCATTTACGGATAGGCTTCAAAAAGCCTGGCATTTATTCGTCCATATTATTTATTGAAGAAGGTATCCATGTTTCAATACAGTTTTCAAAATGACTATTCTGAGGGAGCGCATCCCAGAATCATCGAAGCCCTGGCGCGGACGAACTTGACTCAGGAGCCGGGATACGGCGAAGACCGCTATTGTCTGGAAGCGGCTGCGTTGATTCGCCGGGCGATTGATAACCCGGACGCTGATATCCATTTCGTGTGCGGCGGGACGCAGGCTAATCTCATCATGCTGTCTTCTTTTTTACGGCCGTTTGAATCGGTCATTGCTGTCGATTCAGGGCATATCTGCGTCCACGAGACGGGAGCGATAGAAGCCACCGGGCACAAGATCAACACCGTCAGGGGGCGGGACGGGAAGGTCACTGCCGGTGAGATTGCCGAAGTTGTCGCGGGTCACGGCGATGAGCACATGGTGCGGCCGCGGGTGGTTTTTATTTCTCATTCCACCGAAATTGGCACGATTTACACGAAGAAGGAATTACACGAAATTGCCGCGGCCTGCAAACGGCTGAACCTGTACCTCTACCTGGACGGAGCCAGGCTGGGTTCGGCGCTGACCTCATCCGCCGCCGATATCGACCTGAAGGAAATCTGCCGTCTGGTGGACGCGTTCTACATCGGGGGGACGAAGAACGGGGCGCTGCTCGGCGAGGCGCTGGTGATCAATAACCCGCAGCTCAAACCCGATTTCAGGTATTCGATGAAGCAAAAAGGTGGATTGCTTGCGAAAGGACGCATACTGGGGATTCAATTTCTGGAGCTGTTCAGGGATAACCTGTATTATGACCTGGCGCGGCGCGCCAACGAGATGGCGCAAAAGCTGACCCAGGGAATCGCTGAACTGGGTTACGGTTTCCAGACCGATTCGCCGACCAACCAGATATTTCCCATTTTCCCCAACCCGGTCATCGAGGCGTTGAGCGAGAAGTACCGTTTTTACACGTGGGCGAAGGTCGATAATGCGCATTCATCGGTGCGTCTGGTGACTTCGTGGGCCACCCCCGAAGAGGCAGTGACGGGTTTTCTGGCAGATTTGAAGGCGATCGGGGCGAAATAAAGAGAGCTATTAAAGAAAGACTAATCCCCCAAGCCTGTTATCCGGTGATTGGGGGATTATTTCTTAAGCCGCTTTCAGGAATTGGGAGCTGTCAATTTGATCTGCCGGTTGTTCAGGTAGGCGTAGAGGAGGAAGCCCAACTCGACGGCGCTGGCGAGCAGGACGATCCATAATATCTCTGTGAACCCGCCAAGCAGGGTGAAGAGAATATCCGACAGGTGCAGGACGAGAGGGACGACGAAGATGGGCAGATCGTCTGCGGTGAAGGGGCCGGCCATCTGACCGCGCCAGATGAAGACCAGCAGGGCGGTGGGAATGGCCAGGTGGAAGGCAAGCATTACCCATTCGAAGGGATGGCCTTTATAGAAGATGGGGCCGAGCCACAGAAGTAAGTTGGAAATGGGACTGATCATCAGCAGCAGGGCGGCGATGAACATGACGAAGGGATAGACAACCCCTACGATGGGGCGATAGCCGGACCTGCGGTACCACCAGCGCCCGATGAGAACGCAAATAGAAGCGTAGAGCATGATCAGCATCCAGCCAGGGAAGTTGAAGACGGGGACGCGCAGAATGTTGACGTCGACGGCGGGATCGATCAGCCAGTTCCAGCGACCCGAAACGACCCCTGCCATGGTGTGCACCTGACGGATCGCCAGCGGGTCGAGCGAGAAATCCTGGAGCATGCCGAACAGACCGGCAATGGGCGGCCAGGCCCATAAAGGAAGGCGCGTCTTTTCGAGGAACCAGAAGGCGATGATGAAGACGCAGACTTCAATAAGGGGCACCGAGGCAGGCACGTAGCCGATCATCACCAGAGAGCGCCCGTAGGAGTATAGCCCCATGACGCAGGCGGCGTTCTCGTAAACTGAGGCATAGAGAAAGACGAAAGCGAAGGCTTCGAGCAGCAGGGCGACGGGGCGCTGGTTGCGCCTGATTATGTAAACCAGTACGAATAAAGATAACAAGAGCGCAATGATATCCTGAATGAGCCAGTCGGCGGGAAAGGGTTCGACGAAAAGGTAGTTCATGATATTCATGGGTTGAATACTCCTTACCAGATAAATAACTCAAGGTGCTACCTTGACAACAATCTCTGCGTTTGTCACTGCGAGAAGGGCGCTTTTTGCCCGACGAAGCAGTCTCAACGTCAAAATCCGAGATTGCCACGCCTCGCCATTCTGTCGAGGCTCGCAATGACAAAAACGGGTAAATTTTTCTACACCCGAATTCACGTTATTTAGATGCGATTGCCCTACTTTAACTGATTATAGTAGTGCTTGATTTATATACATCTTTAATCTTCGTATAAATCATCCTATTTCATTATTCTTTCAGTATTTCTATAACGCTGTAATATGGTTCTGATTTAAGATTTAATCTGGCTATTTTCTTTTCGAGTAATTCTTCAAGTTTTATTGCCCCGCTTAAAACGCATCTAAGATCATAACCTTCCATCAAAATAATACACTTATCTGGATTTTGCTTAAGTAGGTTTGGTACATTTTCAGACCAGCCATTAATTGACAAAAAGAGTCCCATGCCTTGTTTACCGGATCTAATTACTTTTCCTAAAAGACTATCTAATTCTCGAATATCAGCTATTTTCTTTGTCCATTTGCACTCAACTAAATAATACCAACCTTGAAGGAAGAATGCTCCATCAATTTGTTCTCCACCCTCATTCCTTTGAAAGCTCTCGCTAACAGGAATTTCGTTGATAAGAAATAATCGATTTAATAAATCCTGAAGTAAGTAACCTCTTTCTTGGTGATCATTGGATTTTGCCAACTCATCAAACATCATAAGAAGTTGGCTAAGTTGATACTCTTTATTATTATCTTGTTCCTTCTTTTTACGTTGTTCAATATCTTTAGAAGTTGCTATTTTACTTGAAACATTTTGTATTAATCTTTCAGCTATATTATGACATTCATCGAATAATCGTTTTTCAGATAAAGTAATTAACTGGTTATTTAACTCTTTTCGTAATTTCCAATATTCTAGCAAATGAATAAGCAAATTCCCGACAGTAACATTATCTTCTTTGGTCCAGAAGGCTCTAAGACGATTGGCTTTTGAGCAACTCGCATAGTTATATTTAGGCTGAAAAATATCAATGCTAGCGTTATCAGTAAAAAACTCGCTAAATGTTCTATTTGAAAAATCCAAAACATAACCGCTTTCCATTCCAAAAAGCGATTCAAGGTTCATTTTTTCAATGCTTGTTAGATCAGACATCTGTAAAATTTCTCCCATTGAAAATAATAAAATTGGGTGAGATTAGTTATCCAAAATAGCTTTTGGAGCGTAACGATAAAATAGATCTGAAGCATTGCATCTACCTCTGTTAAGGAAAATATTCCTTTTTGGAATAGCTCTTTCAAATATTACATCAGTCCATCTGGCTACTTTTTGGGGTTCATCTTCATACGCTGGTGTTGTATAGCCCAAACTTAACTCTAAATGCTTTCTCAAGAAAAAACACATAAAATCAGCTAATTGAATTAGCCCCACTTCTTTTGAATCAACAAAATGAGGAACGTCAACTATTTGACTGAATTTTTCTTGGGACGGTTTTCTATCATAGTAACTATCAGTCCAATCCGGCGCAGCTAATATTAAATCCGTAAACCTTTTTTCTTCTCTGTTTTCATTATCAAAAATCAAGATACAGTGTCCAGGATGATTGATTGTTCTATCTTTTCCTCTTGGCGCACCTTGATAACATTTTTGAATGGATAATGATAAATGTAAGGCCATAAATCGCCATAGGGTTTTTATATCCGAGTAATAAGGTTCAGACTTAAACGAATTATCAAACACTCGTTTATCAACTGCTGCATAAACAATTAAATGTCTTCTCTGTTGAAGCCATTGAAAAATAGCACTAATTATTGCACTTCTTTGACTTCCATTTAAATCTCTCCAGGGGCTATTACCTGAATAGAATTCTCTTGTGTGTATTTCATCAATTTTTTGTCCAACTATTGTACTCAGCGATTCGAGGAGATCATTCTATTCTTTTTTTGTCAATCGCATTCTATGAGAGTCAGCAATAATACCAACCATCACCGAGATGGGTTCAGTTCCAGTGCCACTTTCATCAATGTAAATGAATTGCATATTTTTTCTCCCCATTAATTACTACAGGCAAATACACTATTATCCCCACGATCCGCATTTCTAAACATCAGATGCTAGTTTTTATTATTTTTGGCGATTGTAGGGTGATTGATTCGTCGGTTTCAAGGAAATATTCTCTTCACTTGCTTTGGACCTAATAGAATTTTCAGTTCTCCCAAGTTTCAATGCAATAATCCGGGTAGGAGTATTTTTATTCACCAAATCTTGAAGTTGTTGAATTTCCTTTTGTGTCCATAGTTTCCCTTTATTTTCAGGTGTTTTTGTCATGGGGTGATCCTTTCGTCATAAACCATTTAGCAATATCACCATTATTTATGATAGGTGATTTACTTAACACTCGCTATACCCGCAGGCGTAGCACTTGCGGCAGCCTTCTTCGTTGACG
>CAZDAW010000108.1:0-11465 GCA_964503685.1 uncultured Anaerolineaceae bacterium
TCGCGTGCTCTACCAACTGAGCTATCTCGGCCTATCTATGCTGCATACTCAACTTCCTTGAGTGTGGTTGGATTTTAACGCCTTGCGTCCAGCTTGTCAAGCGATGCAAGCGATTTTTCAATCGCAAATATTTCCTTTGACAATCCATCATGCCAGGGCTACAATAAAAATTAATCAAGTATAATCTAATAAGGCAAAATCCAATATTTTCAGGAGCGGCTGTGAGTCAATGGGCGGGTAAATATATTATCGGTTTAACCGGAAATATAGGCACTGGCAAAAGCATCGTGCGTAAAATGTTAGAGCACCTGGGCGCTTATGGCATTGACGCGGATGCGTTATCCCATCGTGTGATTGCTAAGGGAGCGCCTGGTTACCAACCCGTCCTTCAGGAATTTGGAAAATGGATCCTTAATAATAACGGAGAAATCGATCGTTCCAAGCTGGCAAAAATCGTTTTCAACGATCCACAGGCATTAAAAGAACTCGAGGCAATCATCCATCCCCTGGTAAACAAAGCCATAGATTTTCTGATACAACGCGCCCCCCAAAAAGTGGTTGTTATTGAGGCAATCAAATTACTTGAAGCAAACATCAATTCTGTTTGCGATAGTGTATGGGTAGTTTACACCCCACCGCGAATACAATTCGCCCGACTGATCGAGAAACGGAAAATGACTGAAACAGAAGCCAGAGCTCGTATCCGCTCTCAAGCGCCCCAAGAGGAAAAAATTGCAGCCGCCTCCGTCGTGATCCGAAATGAAAGCACATACCTCGACACCTGGAAGCAAGTACTGGCTGCCTGGCAAAAACAATTTCCACAAACAGGCACCAGACAACTGCAAACGCCGGCAACACACGATACAATCAGCATTCAGCAGGGAAAACCACGTGACGCGTACGAGATAGCAGAATTTGTCAATAAATTAAACATAGAAAACGCACCATTAAGCCAGGAAAACATTATGGCAGCCTTTGGTGATAGAGCTTTTCTGTTATGTCGGATAGACAAAATGCTGGTTGGAGTGATCGGTTGGCAGGTAGAAAACCTCATTACACGAATTGTGAACGTTTATATCGATCCCTGTGTTGATAAAAATAAAGTTTTACAAACCATGCTGAAAGAGATTGAAAAAGCTTCTCATGAATTGCAATGTGAAGCTGCTTTGTTATTTATCCCAACAAATACCAATAATTTTGAAACTGCATGGTATCAATTGGGTTATAAACAATGTCTGCCCAAGAACCTCGGTGTACTGGCATGGCAGGAAGCAGCCATGGATTCAATGCCCGCAGATTCAACTCTTTATTTCAAACAACTTCGTCAGGACCGCATTTTACGCCCGATATAAATTTATACAATGACTAGACTTTATGATAATCATGGTTTACTGTGTCGGACATACTTAACGATCTTATTTTCATCTTTCAACGGATAAACCTGCAGAGCATAATCGATGTACTGCTGGTAACGGCAGTCATTTTCGGTATCTTTCAACTATTGCGTGATACTCAGGCAATCGTATTACTACGGGGCGTAATATTAATCATTATCCTGCTCAGTTTGCTCATCAGTCTGGCAAACTTACCGGCATTTTCCTGGTTGGTCAAAACAACACTGCCTGCGTTGATCTTTGCAATCCCGGTCATTTTTGCACCCGAAATCCGCAGAGCGCTCGAACGTCTTGGACGGGCCGGCGTTTTAATTCAGCGCAACAAACCCGAAAATACAGCCATTCTGAATACAATTAAAGCGATTGTGAAAGCCTCAGCGCGCCTGTCTGCACGCCAACATGGGGCGTTAATCATTCTCCAGCGAATGGACAGCCTGCAAGATTATATTCGCACCGGTGTGCAACTCAGCGCGAACGTAACACCCGAACTGCTTTTGCAAATATTTTATCCTAATACACCACTTCACGATGGCGCAGTGATCGTTTCGGGAGACCAATTGATTGCTGCGGCATGCGTCATGCCGCTATCAGCCAGCGGCATATTAAACCGTACGCCTGACCGACAGATGGGATTACGTCACCGGGCAGCGCTGGGAATTTCTGAAGCCAGCGATGCCATCGCAGTTGTCGTATCAGAAGAAACTGGATCCATATCAATTGCTCATGCCGGTCGCATGATCCGTCGATTAGATCCTGAACGTTTAGAAAACGTCCTGATTGCTTTTTACCACCCCACACCGCTGGTAGATAGTACCTCGGATTTTTTCTCGCGCATTTTCCCATTCACACTGCGAAACCAGCACAAGGAGAAATAAATGCTCTCAATATTACACTGGTTGGGAAAAAACTTCGGCACCCTGCTAACCTCGTTTGTCCTGGCAATTGCTGTGTGGATAACGGCTGTAACAGATGCAGACCCAAACGAAAAACGCACACTTTCTTATCCGGTACCCATTGAGATCATCGGTCAAGACCCTGGCCTCATTCAGGTTGGCGACCATACCCAACAAGTCAGCATAACACTGAGCGCCCCGCGTTCAGTATGGACCAAACTATCTGCCAATGATAAAGCGGTCAGCGCTTTAGTCGATTTATCCGGATTTGGGCCAGGAACTCATAATTTACCCATCCAGGTTCAAATAGCCGCTCGTCCAGTCAGAATTATTTCTGTCTATCCAGAAACACTGACATTAACACTTGAAACACTGGTAAATAAAACACTGCCGATCAAATTGATCACCCAAGGTGAACCAGCTATAGGATACCAAATGGGTAATGCCAGTTTAAGCCATACAGAAGCCACATTGACAGGGCCAGAGTCTTCTATATCACGCGTCAAAACCGTAAGAGCTAGCCTGTCCATTGCACAAAGCCAGGAAAACATAAAAACAACAATCCCTCTCGAAGCGCTCGATGCGAACAATAATATCGTGAGCGGCTTGACATTATCGCCAGATAAAGTAACCGTCGCCATTCCGATCACCCAACTGGGTGGTTATCGTGACATGGTAGTGAAGGTTTCAACGATCGGTCAAGTTGCCAATGGCTACCGTCTTACAAATATTTCCGTATCCCCCCCAGCTGTCACAGTATTTTCAACAGATCCCAAACTGGTTAACGAATTACCAGGCTATATCGAAACTCTCCCTTTGAACCTGAATAATGCGCGAGATGATCTGGATTTACGCCTAGAACTTAATTTACCGGCAGGGATATCTGTTGTTGGAAATCAATCGGTATCGGTGCAAGTTGGCGTCGCAGCAATTGAAAGCAGCATCACCCTGGCGCAAATGAAAATCGGGATGACTAATTTGTACCCCAATTATGTTGCTCAAATTTCACCCGAAGCAGTTGATATTATCTTATCTGGCCCCTTGCCAATTCTTGAGAAATTGGCGCCTTCCGATATTAAAGTAGTGCTTGATCTGAAAAACCTGACAGCCGGTAAATACCAGATTCATCCCGATATCATATCACTACCCGATCAGGTATCAGTGCAATCCATTCTGCCAGAAACAGTTGAAGTAACGATTCTCAGTGCGACGGACGCAAGAAAAACACCCAAACCACAAGGATGATGAGATGGCAAAACCTTTTGTAGCAATTGTTGGACGTCCTAACGTGGGGAAAAGCACACTGTTTAACCGATTAACCGGTGAACGATTAGCAATCGTTGATGATGTTCCCGGTACAACTCGCGATCGCCTGGTCGCCGAAGCTGAATGGAGTGGCATTTCCTTTAACATTGTTGACACAGGTGGGATTGATCCGACCAGCGGCGGGAAAGTACCCTTATCCACCGGCTCAGCAGATTTCATCAAACAAATACGCTTTCAGGCAGAAATTGCCATCCGCGACGCAGATGTTGTCATGCTAATAACGGACGCACTTAGCGGAGTTACCCCCGCTGACCGCGAAGTGGCCGAGATATTGCGTAAATATCAACGTAAACACAAAGGAAAACTTTACCCCCCGGTTTTATTGGTTGTCAATAAATCTGACAGCGCAGCAGCACGCACCCAAGCAGTTCAATTCTACGAGCTCGGACTGGGAGAGCCATACCCCATTTCTGCAATCCACGGAACCGGAACAGGCGACATGCTGGATGCATTAGTATCTCTGTTTGATTTACAAGATGATCAGGAAAACGACGAGTCAATTCATATCTCGATTGTTGGAAAACCAAACGTCGGCAAATCCAGTTTGCTCAATCGCCTGATCGGAGAAGAGCGGGCCATTGTCAGCCCAATTCCGGGAACGACGCGGGATGCGGTTGATACACCTATGGTTTTCCAGGGTATACCGATTACCCTAATCGATACGGCTGGAATCCGTCGCCGGGGGAAGATCGAGCCTGGCATTGAAAAATACAGCGTCATGCGAACCATGCGAGCAATCGAACGCTGCGATGTGGCTCTGCTGATACTTGATGCAACAGCAGGAATAACCGCCCAGGATACGCATATAGCCGGATATATACTGGATGAGTGGAAAAGCGTTGTCATCCTGATTAATAAATGGGATGCGATAGAAAAAGACAACACTACGGTAGAAAATTATACCCAATATATCCGCAAGGAATTAAATTTCTTATCCTACGCGCCAATATTATTTGTATCTGCCAAAACCGGTCAACGCATCGATCAGGTCTTGCCAATGGCGCTGCGAGTACAGGAGGAGCGGCTGGCGCGTCTTTCCACATCACAGCTCAACCGCATCATCCAAAAGGCGCAAGATGAACATCCGTCTCCATCTCATGCGGGACGATCACTTAAAATATATTATGGCACTCAGGTGCGAAGCGACCCTCCCACTTTTTTAATGTACTCCAACGATCCAAAACTGGCTCACTTCACCTATATCCGTTTCCTGGAAAACCGTATCCGCCAGGAATACGGTTTTGTTGGGACGCCCATTCGGGTGATTTTACGTCCCCGCGATTAATTACTGCAATTAGAAATTGTCTCTTGCAGGAGGAAACAACACGCAATATAATCAATTCAAAATAATCTGGAGGATTGATTGGAAGATTCTCAATTGAATGTATTGCCAGAAACTTCTAACCAGAAAACAAGACCTGGTTGGGTGAGTTTTCTGATAGATACACTGGAAACATTATTTTTAGCGGTAATTTTTTACCTGGGTGTCAATGCAGTATCGGCTCGCATAATGGTTTTAAACCATAGTATGGAGCCAACGCTTTATGAAGGAGAACTTCTCTTATTAAATAAACTGGCTTACCGGGTTGGAACGCCACAGCGAGGCGACATCATCGTCTTTCATTTTCCCCTCAACCCCCAAGAAGATTACATTAAGCGCGTAATCGGTATACCAGGAGATACTGTTATCGTTAACAATGGGGTAGTTTCAGTCAATGGACAAATCATCCAGGAAGATTATATCGCCGAATTAGCGAAATATAATGGTAAATGGGATGTTCCCGCCAATCAATTATTTGTATTGGGAGATAATCGCAACAAGTCATCCGACTCTCATGTCTGGGGGTTTGTCCCTTATGAAAATATTATCGGAAAAGCAATTTTTGTTTATTGGCCTCCTGCAAACTGGAAGATAATCCAACATAGTAATATCGCCTTATCATCTCAATAATATTCATACTATTGCAATCAAGGCAAAAGAAGTATAATGGAGAGCAAATGAACAGAAAAGGTAACAGCACAGCACCTCCATGTCCAGAATGCCAGGGCGGAATAATGCATTTGCGTTATATCACCTACTTTACCTGGCTTGCAGATGAACTCATCACCGTACCCAATTTTCCTGCCTGGGTATGTGATGTGTGCGGACGACGCGAATATGATCAGCAGACAATCAACTGGCTCAATATGTTGCTGAATCCAAATGCTGGAAGACCAACAACAAGATCCCAGCGTCGACAAAAAACGCCCCCCACAACAAACCTGCCATCAGCTCAAGAAAATGGACCTGTCGGGACGCCATAAAAGAGCGAATATAAAAGGGCTTGCATTGCCTTTTAATTTACAGTATACTTTAAACCGAGCTTTCCCTTGAGGATAGTTAAGGAAAGCCGTTTAGAGGGAAAGTTTGATCAAATCCACCCTATTTTAATTTCTTCAGGAGGAGAAATTACATGTCTAAAAAACTTTATTTTCTTCTAGCAGTTTTAGTCATAGCAGCAATGGTTGTTCCTGCCTGTCAACCCGCTGGAGGCGGCAAGCCTGACTGCAGCAAAGCTGATGTTTTCTGCGTAGGGCTGGTCACCGATGTCGGCAAGATTGACGACAAGTCCTTCAACCAATCCACCTGGGAAGGCGTGAAGCAAGCTGAGAAGGATTTAGGCGCGGTTGTACAATATATTGAAACCACCGATTCGAAAGACTATGATAAAAACATTGCTACATTCGCCGATGCAAAATATGATGTTGTTGTCACAGTCGGCTTTGCACTGGGTGAGGCAACTATTGCGGCCGCAAAGAAATATCCCGATGTGAAGTTCATTGGCGTAGATCAATCACAGGCAGAAGTCATCCCCAACCTTGCTGGTTTGGTCTTCCCTGAAGACAAAGCTGGCTTCCTGGTGGGCGCCCTGGCCGCACAGATGACCAAAAGCAAAAAAATCGGCTCTGTCTGCGGCACCGATGCTGTTCCAGCAGTCTGGCGCTTCGGTGAAGGCTATCGCGCTGGCGCTGCATACATTGACCCCGCCGTCGAGGTGAACGTTGTCTATCACAGCGATGTAGGCTTTGATAAGACCTTCACTGATCCTGAATGGGGTAAAACAACCGCTATTTCCATGATCGATAAAGGCGTTGACGTCATCTTCGGCGCAGGTGGTAAGACCGGTAACGGTGCCCTGCTCGGCGCAGCTGAAAAAGGCGTATATGCCATCGGCGTTGACACTGACCAGTACTACACTGTTCCCGAAGCGCAGAAAGTATTACTTTCCAGCGCCATGAAAATGTTAACCCCCGGCACCTTCAACCTGATCAAGATGGCCAAGGAAGGTTCCTTCCCGGGCGGCGATTTCCTCGGCGAAGCTGGTTACGCTCCGTTCCATGACCTGGATAGCAAAGTCCCTGCTGAAGTCAAGGCCAAGATGGAAGAAATTTCCAAAGGCTTAAACGACGGGTCAATCCAAACAAATGTTGCGCCCACAAAGCCACAGTAAATCCTCATAACTAAAAATGGGGAAAGAGAACCCCTCTCTTTCCCCATTTTTTTCACCCTTTACCAGGTCCTTTTTCGGCTTTCCGCGCAATTCAAAGAGGAGCCATGGAATCTTCTACCACTCAAAATCTGAATCATAAAGATAAATTCTCAACCAAAGTAATCAATGCTCTTCGCAGCTTGCTTGTTCCTGTCCTTGCAGTATTAACATCGGTAATTGTAGGCGGCGTCGTTATCGCCATTGTTGGCGGAGACCCTTTTGCTGCATTCTTTGGACTGGCTGAAGGAGCTTTTGGTTCGGCAGCCGCGCTCAGTGAGACGGCCGTTTGGGCAACACCTTACATCTTCGCTGGTTTGGCTGTTGCTCTGGCGTTTAAGGGAGGGTTATTCAATATCGGCGCTGAAGGTCAGCTTGCATTCGGAGCTGTTGCGGCAGCCTGGTTCGGGTATGCTCTTCCATCGGTATTGGGAATAGATATCCCGGCAATTATTCACTTACCGCTCACAATTCTGGCAGGAACATTAGCCGGAGCAATTTGGGGAGGAATTCCTGGCTGGTTAAAAGCAAAATTTGGCGGGCATGAAGTCATCAATACTATCATGATGAATTACATTGCTCTTAATATCACAAGCTTTTTACTCAATGGTCCCATGAAAGATCAAAACCCATTGAACGTGGTAGCACGAACACCATTAATTGCAACCAGCGCTCAAATTCCAGTAATTTTCCCCAATTTTAGAATCCACTGGGGATTTATTTTTGCATTACTTGTCGCTTTCCTCATCTGGGTCTTGCTTTGGAAAACAACCCTGGGCTTTGAGATTCGTACTGCTGGAACCAACCCTGATGCTGCAAAATATGCAGGCGTTAATGTTCCGCGTACAATCGTCATCAGCATGGTTCTCTCTGGAGCTTTAGCCGGATTGGCAGGCGCGATTGAAGTCACCGGCTTGAATTATCGGCACGAATTAGGTTTTTCAATTGGTTATGGTTTCGACGCCATCGCCATCGCGCTTTTAGGTAAAACGCATCCCGCAGGAGTTGTATTGGGCGCAATTTTATTTGGCGCCATGCGGAATGGAGCAACTCGAATGCAGTTCTTAACACAAATTCCTGTCGATGTCATTTCCGTGATCCAGGCATTAATTTTATTATTCGTTGCAGCAGATGCAATTATTCGTTATATCTATCGAATTCGCCACCGTGAAGAACGTGTCACCCTTACCAGGGGATGGGGCGGCTAGGAGGCAGATCATGGATTTGAAACGTTTCGGATTTATCGCATTTATCATTGCATTTCTTTATACAGTTGTCATTTTAATCGGGAAGGACAATGTCTCACCTCCGGTTATTCTCGTTAGCCTAATCGCGACAACCATTTCCGTAGCCACGCCGCTTACTCTTGGAGCTCTCTCTGGTTTGTTCTGTGAAAGATCTGGGATTGTCAACATCGGCATCGAAGGAATGATGTTATCTTCCGCCTTCTTCGGATGGTTTGCGTCCATATACCTGAATTCAATACTAAAATTAGAACCCATGTTTAGTTTAGTCATGGGTGTTATCGTAGCCATTCTGGCCGGCGGGCTGATGGGATTATTACTGGCCTGGTTATCAGTTACATTTAAGGTAGACCAAATCATCGGTGGGACTGTAATCAATATCCTGGCCATTGGAATAACAGGTTTTCTTAATCGACAAATATTTTTCGAGCGAAACAGCGTTTTTGGTGGACAGGTCCCTCACGCGCCTGGTACACTCCCGGCCATTCAAATCCCATTACTCTCAGATATACCTCTTATTGGAAAGATATTTGTCCAGCAACCTATCGCAATCGCGGCTATTCTCCTCGTTATTCTGGCAAATTTTGTGATTTTTAACACGCGCTGGGGACTACGTTCCCGTTCTGTTGGCGAACACCCCAGGGCAGCAGACACCGTAGGGATCAATGTTTATCGTACTCAATACATTAATGTGGTTATCGGCGGCTGTATTGCCGGGTTGGCCGGGGCATATTTTACGCTTGAGTCCGTGCCCTCATTTGAACCGCTAATGACAAACGGGCGAGGTTTCATCGCGCTGGCTGCATTAATCTTTGGCAACTGGACTCCCTATGGAGCCTGGGCAGCTTCTTTAGTTTTCGGAGCTGCTTCTGCATTCCAAATCAACCTGCAATTTTTCCGTGAAGTTATTCCACCCCAGTGGAATTTTCTATCACAATCCTATATCGTGGGTCTGGTTCCCTATATTTTAACCATGTTAATCCTGACTGGTTTTATTGGGAAAACCATTCCACCGGCGCATGAAAATAGCCCTTACGAAAAATAATTCTCCTGTACGGGTGAAACTGAACATCCCAGGCTTTAAAATCAATTACCAGTATTTCACCCAATAAATATGGAGCAGACACTATGACAAATGTATTAGAGGCAAAAGGTATCACCAAGCAATTTCCGGGCGTTCTGGCCAACGACCAGGTTAACATAGATTTGCGAGAAGGTGAAATTCACGCACTGTTGGGTGAGAATGGCGCCGGCAAAACCACGCTGATGAACATTCTCTACGGGCTTTATAAACCAGATTCCGGAGAGGTTATCGTTAAAGGCAAACCCATTACACTCAATTCGCCTAAAGACGCTATCCAGCATGGAATCGGAATGGTGCACCAACATTTTATGCTGGTGCCTGTTTTCACCGTCGCAGAGAATATAATGTTAGGCTCAGAAACAACGCGCGGGTTAGCGCTTGATCGAAAAGCCGTTTCAAAGAAAATTCTTGAACTATCTCATCAATACGGACTCGAAGTAAATCCAAATGATCTGATACAGGATATTCCCGTCGGCGTTCAACAAAGAGTGGAAATTGTTAAAGCGCTCTACCGAAAAGCCGACATTCTTATTTTAGACGAACCGACAGCCGTATTAACTCCGCAAGAAGCAGACGATCTCTTTCGAATCATGCACGAATTGACTCAAAAGGGCGTCTCTATCATTTTCATCACCCATAAACTGAAAGAGGTCCTTGCAATATCAGACCGGATAACTGTTATGCGCGGCGGCAAGGTGGTTGGTTCAGTTTTACCACAAGACACGAATGAAACACAATTGGCGGCTATGATGGTTGGACGCGAGGTAATTCTCCAGGTTAAAAAAGAAGAAGCCAAGCCCACCGAAGAAGTGCTGCGCGTGAAAAACCTCAAAGTTTACGATGCACGCGGTGTTGAAGCTGTCCGGGGTGTCTCTTTTGAAGTCAAAGCCGGTGAAATCCTGGGAATTGCCGGCGTGCAAGGCAACGGGCAAACTGAACTGATCGAAGCTATATCGGGTTTACATCACGTTCACAGTGGAGAAGTTTATCTGGGCGGTCATAATCTGACCGGAAAAACCCCCCGTCCTTTAATCGAACATGGCATGGCGCATATTCCCGAAGACCGGCAGAGGCATGGCCTCGTACTTTCATACCCGGTTGCGGATAATCTTATATTATGCACATATTATCAACAACCTTTTGCCCGGCGCGGCATGATCCAAAACGCCGAGATTGACTCCAACGCCCGTAAATTGATCGAGCAATTTGACATTCGTACACCCAGTCCGTACGTCAGTACTTCAAAGCTTTCAGGCGGCAATCAGCAGAAGGTGATTGTTGCCCGCGAACTTTCCCGTCCAATTCGTTTATTAATCGCCAACCAGCCGACCCGTGGTTTGGATGTCGGCTCCATTGAATATATTCATCAAGAAATTATCGAAATGCGAGATCGGGGCGTCGGTGTGTTACTCGTTTCAGCCGAACTGGATGAAATCATGGCGCTTTCCGATCGCATTGCAGTCATGTATCGGGGTGAAATTGTTACAACAGTGGACGCCAGGATAGCCACGCGTGAAACATTAGGTTTGTACATGACCGGTTATACACCCGAAGAGGTCATAAAAGCCTGAAATCAAGCTTTGTTCCCGTGACCTGATAGACTGTTACTTTCTATCAGGTCTTTTATTTTTAGCGAGGTTATGATTTATAATAAAAATGGCGAATGGTGAATCCTTCTTGCAAATTCATGTTTAGTTAAATGGAGGTTGCTATGCACAATTTATCCATGAAAATCCTTTCGCTGGCGGCGATTCTGTTTTTGGTTTCGTGCAATTTACCAAAAGCCTCCTCCACCCCTTCTGCGGAGCAAGATGCTGTTCTGACTCTGGCATTTTTAACCGTTCAAGCAAAACAAACTGAAATTGCCATTCTCAATCAACCAACTGGAACCAGCGTTCCACCAACCACAGAACAAATCGCCACACCGCTTGCCCCCCCCGTAACCCAGGGCCCCCCGGCCGCACTCGCGCCCTCACTTACCCCCCCGCCGCGGCGAC
>CAZDAW010000109.1:0-11200 GCA_964503685.1 uncultured Anaerolineaceae bacterium
TCAATGCAAAAAATTATGCGAGCCGGATCCAAACTTAATTTACCCGATTGGACACATCCCATTGTTTTATTAATAATAGGGTTTGCCAGCTATGGATTATTAATACCCTGGCTGGGGCATTATTGGGATGGCTGGATTATTGCCTGGGTATCAGATAAATTAGGGGCGTCTGGTCTGACGCGCTACTTTTCCACAAATCGCCCGGTCTGGGGATGGATATATCAATTAACGACATTGTTATTGGGGGATGCGCCCTGGCAATGGCAAGTGTTTGGGTTGTTATGGCGTTGGATCAGCGCAGTCTCTTTTTGGTGGTTGGTGCGCATTATTTGGCCTGACGAGAAACAGATTGCGACATGGGCCAGTTTTCTGTTTTTAATTTACCCGGGTTTTGATCAGCAGGCCATCGCGAATATTTATGGCCATTTCTTCATTGTCCAAACATCATTCTTGGTATCGCTTGCGTTGATGTTGAAATCGATTAAAACACCACAGAAATTCTGGCTTTATACACTAATTGCGTTGTTTTCTTCGGCGTTGAATTTGTTCTCGATGGAATACTTCTTTATGCTGGATTTAATACGACCTATCTTAATCTGGATCGTGCTTTGTTCAACAGCAATTGCTCCATCGCTTAGGTTAAAGGAAACCATTAAAGTCTGGTTGCCTTACCTGGTTGTCTTTATCGCTGCAATGGTATGGAGAACGTTTATATTCTCTGGGCAAACTTCATACTACAAACCCTGGTTGATCGAATCTTTAAAGGCTCAGCCCATCCAGGCAATAGTAAGACTGTTGAAGACTGTTTTATGGGATGAATGGTTGGTTAATTTTTTAGCATGGATAAAGCCGTTCAATTTTCCCAAAGTTGCTGAATTGGGCTTATCAACCACTCGAGTGTACTGGTTCATTATCGTTGTAGTTCTATTATTCGTTTTTGGTTATTTATTATTATCCAGGAATCAGCAACCATCAAAAGATCAATCAAGTAAATGGCAGATATTTTTCGTGGGTTTTGTCACCATACTTTTAGCTGGCTTGCCATTTTGGCTGACTGAGTTGCCTGTTGGAACAAATTTCCCCAACAGCAGATTTACTTTGCCTTTTATCATGGGAACCAGTTTGCTGGTTGTTGGCGTTTTTGATCTGATTCCGGTGAAAGTATGGATGAAGGTGCTTCTATTAAGTGTATTGGTCAGTTTTTCGGTTGGGTTACAATTTACATATTCCAATTACTACCGGCGCGATTGGAATGCGCATCGAAATCTATTCTGGCAAATGGCCTGGCGAATTCCTGGCCTCAAAGAGGGTACGACTATTCTTTCAAATGATTTGCCTATATCTTATTCGAGCGATAATTCTCTGACTGCGCCACTTAATTGGATATATGCGCCCGACAACTCAAGCGATAAGATGTCATTCATGTTTTATTATTCTTCTGTGCGCCTTAACCTTGGGTTGAAAGGTCTTGAGAAAGGAATACCGATCACCCAAAATTATTATGCTGCAACCTTTTCTGGAAATACTTCTGCGGTTTTAGCCATCAACTGGGCGCCTCCGGCATGTTTGCATGTGCTTGACCCTGAAATTGATGCAGATAACAAACTGCTGCCAGAGTTACTACGCGATTCGGCAGCCCTTTCTGATTTAAGCAGGATACTGGTTGATGAGAACGGCGAGATTGGATTATTGCCCGGTGATGTGTTTGGTAATGAACCTGACCATAACTGGTGTTATTTTTATCAGAAAGCTGATCTTGCTCGCCAGACCGGCGACTGGGATGCGATTGTCTTGCTAGGAGATGAAGCCTTCAATCGAGGCGATCGTCCCAATGATCCTAGCGAGCGGATTCCTTTTATTGAAGGATATGCTCATACCGGAAATTGGCAACGCGCTATAGAAATAACGAAAGAGGCGCGTGAAATAACACCCCTGTTTGAGCCCAATTTATGTCGTGTCTGGCAGAGAATTGACCGGACTACAAAAGATGACGAATATAAAAATAAGGCGATGACAGAGATACGGAATGATTTAAGTTGTCAGGAATTGCGATAAATTTTCCAGAGATTTGATTTAATTACGCCGTTTGTATACAACTAAAATCATCGGTGAGAGCCAATTGAAGAGAAGAATATCTCTTTCTTCATAAAATTCGAATTGATTTTTGGCCATATATTCACTGACGATTCGCCTTGAGGTTGGGTAAACATGAACCCCTTCGCTGATTGACCTTTTATACAAATAACGATAATAAAAATTATCATTATTCTTGATTTCGAGAATCAGGTATTTGTTTGTAACTCTGGCAAGCTCTGACAATGCTTTTTCAAGATCGTTTTTGTGAATGTGGTGTAAAACGCCATTGCATAATGAGATATTGAAACGTTTATTCTCAAACGGCATGTTCAACAAATCAGCCGATTGAACAGATATACTGGGGTGGTTCACAATATCTTTACGAGCAATGTCAAGGGTTTCCTCAGAGAAGTCAGTGCCGACAATGTCTGTCAATTGGGTAAATTGATCAGCTATTTCAATTGTAAAATCGGCCCGTCCGCATCCAATATCCGAAAGTGAATTTATATCTGGATCGGCCTCTAGTATTCCAGAGATGATTTTTAGAATCATTTTTCGGATAACAATAATCCACGGGCTGTGTTTCAATGCGCCGCCTGTTTTTGCATTATAGTATCCTTGCTTTTCAATTGCCGAAGTGCGGAAGAAATCTTTAGTTTTTTCGTAATGACCTTCAGGATTCATTTGAATTACCTTCTGTTTTGTTTATTATTTGGGAGATAATGTATCGAGGTCGCCCTTTGACCTCCTCGTATATATTGGCAATATAGATACCGATCAATGTCAGGGCAAACATCATCATGCTGCCAATGATCAATTCAAGGATGATAACTGTAGCAAAACCGCTGACGGCGAACCCGATTGCTTTCTGGTAAATTTCAATGATTGTGATGATAACCGCAGCTAAAATAAATATTGCGCCAACAAGAGCGATAAGGAAAAGGGGTTTTGAAGAAAAAGCAGCAACAGCCGTAATTGCCAGCCTGAACAGGCGGAGCGTGGACCATTTCGATTTGCCGCCGGCGCGTTCTGGTACGGTAAAAGAGATCTGGACGTGTTTAAATCCCAGCCAGGTAACCATGCCCCGGAAAAAGAGATTGCGTTCTTTGAGTTGTTTCCAGGCGTCAATAACTTTTCGGTCCAATAATTTGTAATCCGAGGCTCCGGTGAAATCGAAACCGGAAAGCTGGCGAAGCAGGAAGTAGAAAAGATTGGCGCCGATTTTCTTTAACGGGGATTCTTCACCCCTTACAACTTTTATTGCTTCAACGACATCAGCCTGTGTTTCTTTCCAGATGCGGATCATATCTGGAATTAGTTCGGGCGGATGTTGGAGGTCGCCGTCCATGAGAATGGCCGCTTCTCCAGAAGCCAGTTCGAGGCCGGCGCAAAGAGCGGCTTCCTTGCCGAAATTTCGACTTAATTTGGCGGCTCTTATTGAAGGATTTTGTCTGGAGAGATCCTGGATTATTTCCCAAGTCTTGTCTGTTGATCCATCGTTAACAAGGATGAATTCATACGTTAGCTGAAGCGCATCGACGACGTTTTTGATAACCCTGATCACTTCTTGCAGGTGGGCGTCTTCATTGTAGAGTGGGATTATTAGCGATAGTACGGGTTTTGGGGATAATTGTTCAGGCATGAGGTGTTTGCGTTACCTTATTACAAGACTCCCTGGATTAAATAAGGTCCAATTGTTCTCGTGATGACCAATGGCAGATGCTGCCATGTTCGGACGGCCAGACGGAATTTGGGATTCGCTTGATTGATATGGGGCAGTTTTCCATCTGGCTTTAGATTATACCAGTAGCCAAGGACTTTTCGTTCCGGAAGCCATTTCATTTTGAAATATTCGTTGTTGGAATTTATCAAACTACGGCCCATTTCAAAACATTTTATTCCCTTGTAACAACAATGTTGAATCACAGACCAGTATAAAAAATCACCGGCGCATTGTGGCCGATAGGCTCTCATCACATTGGCGTAGAGGTGGTTAGCAGTGGATTGATTATAGACCAGAAGACTACCGCCAATAGGCTTGCCGTTGGGTGTGTAGATTACGGCGAACTCCATGTCTTCTTTCAGGATTTCTATCATGTTTTTTAAATATTTCTTACCATGATAAGGAGAACCCAATTCGCGCATTGTCCACACGATTATCTTCCAATAATCGTTTAAGATATCTTCTCGGCCAAATTTTATCTGAAAACCCTGGGTCAGGCTTTTCCCAATCTGATTTCTTTGTTTCGCTCTCAAATGCTCATGCCAGAACACTTGCGGATCTTCTGGCAGATTTATCCAATAGGTGGCATAAGTGTCATCTTGAATCCAGTCTTTAGGAGGAATTAAATCCCCATCGATATGCCTGACGAGTACATATTCTGCATTGAGTTCTTCTCTAAGTTTTTGCGCAGACTCAAGTAACTGTTTGCGAATTGAATCGTTTTTGGCAGATATTCCTCCATAACTATCATAAGGCGCTGTTGCCATGTAATTACCTAACAGGGGATGTTTTACATGCGTGAGTGCAAGATGACCCACAATCCTTTCATTGTGTTCAGCAATAAACCAATACTGATGTAAACCGTAAGTCTTCTCAATTAAGACACGCCAGTTCCAACGATCAACAAACATGGCAGAAGGGTTTTGGGATGAATAATTTTCCATCCTTTCGCGGTCATCAATAGTGGCAAGGCGGATGGATATGTCATTGGTCATTTGTCAATTGGTTCCCTTGATTGTTTCATCCAGCCAGGATGATATTGTACTGACTGGAAATTCACTCAGTATCCTTCTTAACATTTTTTGCCTTGTCGGCACGAAGGCCCATTCGAGCGGATGACGGCGTAACACCGATTTGATTTGTTGGGGCCAGTTTTCTGGTGGGGTGATCTGGTAATTATGGATCACAAGTACGGGGCTGCGACCTTGACGAAGTTCGCGTTCGATCCAAAAAAGAATCGCATCTCCCATCAGGCCGATGAAAAAACCAGAGCCGTAGGGAAATTCGCCATTCGTCAGCAATTTCAGAATTAAATTGCGGGGCTACCACCAGTCCGGTTCGGAATTCAAGATTGCCCATGTAGAGATGGGGACCTCCCATACACCATCATTAAGTTTTATATTCCCTGTGGGTGCATAAGTCGATGAGCTATATGTCAATCCGGCTTCAGATAAGACCTGATAACCCTCCTGCGGGATATTGACAACGGGGGCGCGGTAACCCTGAACATGGTATTGGCTAATCCAGTTTTTTGACAATAATAAATCTTCTTTTAATGCATTTGGATCAGTTAAAATTCGATGCACGTGGCTGTGAAATCCCAGTTCGTGTCGGGCCGAAACGATTCTCTGCGGAATTTCGGGATACCAATTAGCGATTTCTCCGACCAGGAATATTGTAATTGATTGGCCATCGATGATACTCAAGATTTCAGTGAGTGTGTCCTTCGTATAGCCGGCATCAATTTCTTTACGAATGTTTGAAGAGACTTGCAGATAATCTTTTATAAACCCGACCCAAGGCTCATAATCGATGCTGATTAAAACACGAGGACTCGTCATTGAATATTATTAACCTTAGTTTCAAAATACTAAACCAGTCATAGATTATTAATTGCTGGTAGATTATAACGCGATCTTACCATCCTTCGATACTCCAGCGTACAGCGAATAGAAAGTCATAAATAAAATTTAGAAAATTTATGTTGGTTACAATCTGTAGTGTAAGATAGACGAGTAATAAGGCAATAATAACAATAGAGACCCATCCCGTTTTTTCCAAAAGGGGTTTCAGACCAATAGCCAGACACATCAGCGCGAAAAATGTCCAATCACAAACATAGAGAAAGAGTTCTTCGCCATAGATTGTATGCAGTCCGAAATTAAAAAGAAGACAGGCGACCATACATTGCATGAGAGGATTCAGGTAAAGGCGATATTTAACAATTGAAAAAGCACTTATCAGTATCAAGCATGACCAGATGGCAACTGCCAATTTGCCAGTAAGTGGATAACGGCTCAGACCGATAAAGTTATACAAGAGGATATCTTCTTGCGTTTCCACTTCGTCTTTTACTGCCATAGGTTCTGGAGCGGAAAAATTATAGTAAGCGAAATTGGCTATAAGCAAGCCGGCACGGGTTATTGCCTGGGAGGAACTTTGGGGTAAGAAAACAAATTTTGTTTCACCTCCAGAAATCTTAACCATGAAAAAGTAAAACGAACTAGGATAGATCATTTTTTGCACTACACTCAGTGCAGTGACAATAATAACGAGAATAAGCAGAAATATTACAGCTTTTCTAACAGCGGATTTGAATTGCTCGGTTTTAATAATCGAAAAGAAATAAATGATTCCATTAAGGGCTATATTTGTCGTTAACATTCCAAATGAAAGCACTCCGGCGGGAATCCAATATTTCAAATTACCAGCATGCGTTATGCCGATCAATACTAAAAGCATGAGACTGGCGATAGTAAAAATATAGGTCTCTGGCATTGAAGAGAAAAGCCAGTGCGCAGCGGAAAACCCCAATATCATAGAGAAAATCAGCGCGTGAATAGATCGGAAACCGGCCTTTATCAGTATCTGGAAAGTTAAATAAATTGACAGCGCTCCGCAGATAGATGTCATGAGCAGGACGGCATTTATCTGAGATTTCAGGAGTTGCGTTAAAAGGACGCCAATGGGGTTTAATAACAAAACATAAATTGGATGAACGTTAGTACGCAAATGGTTGCCGTTGGCTTCAGTCAAATCACGGAGTACTCGCGGAAAATCTGCCTGAAACAACGTACTCCACCGAACGTACCCCTGAGTGGAGGATATTGCCATTGCCGTAAAGTAATAGACAACAAAAAAGAATAGCGGTATGGCTAAAGGATAAAAACGTTGAAAGGTCGTTCGTTTCATTGAAAAGCGGCGCCTTGACATGAAATTTGGAGGGACAGGTATTTGCGCTTATTATACCTTCTTCATCGAGAAATTATTGCGGGATTCGTTTTTAACGAAATGTATAAAAATCTGCGCTGATCGGGCGCGAACAATCTCTCTTTCGTATTCTGCATGGCGAAGATTTTAACCGTCAAAGAAATTTCCCCTTGACATCAATATAAGACTATGCTACTATATGTGTAGTCTTATATTTGTAATAGCACTTATTGGAATATGCTGATATGTCCCTCGAACACGCCATTCTCGGTTTCCTCAATTACCACCCCTACACTGGCTATGATCTCAAGAAGATTTTTGATACCTCCATCCGCCATTTCTGGCCTGCTGATCAGAGTCAAATCTACCGCACCCTGGCGCGCCTGACCGAACAGGGTTTGGCAGAGATGGAAAAGGTTCCCCAGGAGGACCGCCCAGACCGTAAGGTTTACCACATCACCGAGGCCGGGCGCAACGAATTTCTACGCTGGTTGTCCGGTCCGCCCGAAATGGACGAACCGCGTAGCGCCGCTTTGGTGCAGGTTTTTTTCGCTGCCAACCTTTCTGACGAAGAAATTTTGACCAAGTTCGAGGGATTCGCTGCTGCCATGCGCGCTCTGCTTGCTCAATATGACCAGGTTCCGGAAAAGATTGCTCCCTATCAGCGGGAAGTCAATTCGCCGCGTGAAAATTTCTTCTGGATGCTGACCCTTGAAAACGGCTTCTGCACGATGCGCGCCAACCTGCAATGGGCTGAGAGCGTGATCGAACGCCTTAAGAAGGGTGAGGTACCCCCAAGAGAAAAAGGCGGCGCATGATGCATGCCGCAAAGTTGAACAGGGTGTCTAAAAATAGTGTCAATTGATATTTTGGAGAGCTGTATGTCAAAAAATTCCACGCGTCAGAGCGTTCGTAAAGCGCTCATTATTATCTCATTTTTATTCTTTCCCATTACTATGAATTATCTGTCGCCCTACGTCATCATCGATGGGGCGTCGCAAGGGGTCATCAACGGCAGCTTTGTCATGTTCGGCGTCCTCTTCCTCTCGGCGCTGGTCGTCGGGCGCGCCTGGTGCGCCTGGGTCTGTCCGGCCGGCGGGCTGAATGAAATCGCCTTCGCTGTCAACAATCGGCCTGCTAATATCAAAAAGCTGGATAAGGTCAAATGGTTCATCTGGGTGATCTGGCTTGGTGTGATTGTTGTCAGCGTTATCGCCGCCGGTGGCTACCACGCCTTCGATTTTTTCCTCGACACTCAGGGTGGCATCTCGGTGGCTGGGGCGGCCGACCGCCCGATTATCTTTGCTTACGCCATCTACTACATTGTCGTCGGCGTCTTCATGATCTTTTCCCTGGCTACCGGGCGGCGGGGGGGATGTCACACGATCTGCTGGATGGCGCCTTTCATGATCCTCGGCCGCAAGCTGCGTAACCAGCTTGGCTGGGCCGCCCTGCGCTTGAAAGCAAACGCATCCGCCTGCACCGATTGCAAGACCTGTACGCGCGGCTGCCCGATGAGCCTGGACGTGAATGCCCTGGTGCATTCGCCCAGCATGGAGCACAGCGAGTGCATCCTGTGCGGCACGTGCGTTGACCACTGCCCGGCCAGTGTCATCCGCTATTCCTTCAGCCGGGGCAAGGGGAATTAATGATAATTTGGAGTAAGGAAAATGAAAATCACCATCCTCAACGGCAATTCTGATGTTAACAATGTATCCTTCGATAATTACCTTGCGCAGCTTTCTTGTCTATTGGAAAGCGGCGACCACGAGGTGACCCATTTCAGCCTGCGCAATATGAATATCAACTACTGCATCGGCTGTTTTGGCTGCTGGGTAAAAACGCCCGGTGAGTGCCTTCAGAAAGATGATAGTGAACTTGTTTTGCGTACAATTATTAATTCCGATTACCTCTTATGGGCTTCGCCGCTTAAAATGGGTTTCCCCAGCGCTCTGCTGAAGAAGGTCATGGATCGCTGCATTCCCCTGATTCACCCTTATTTCGAGGTAGTGAACAATGAAGCTCATCACCGCGCCCGTTATGCGCATTACCCGCTGCCCGGTTTGCTTCTGGAAAAAGAAACCGATACGACCGAGGCGGAAATCCACATCGTGGTTGATACATTCAGCCGCACGGCGCTCAACATGAAGAGCCGCCTGACGCTGGCTGCTGTTACCGACCAACCGGTCGAACAGGTAGCCCGCGCCATCGAAATCGCGGCCGCCAACCGGGTTCCTTTCGATGATTATCCTGCTCCGACCACCGGCGAACAGATCGCCCCGCCCCGCCGCATCACTGCCTTTAACGGATCACCGCGCATGGCGAAAGCGAACACTGCAGTACTTCTTGAACAGTTTCTCAAGGGATTCACCGGCGTCCCCGGCAACAGCTCAGAGGTGATTCACATTGGCCGCCGTGCCGGTTCAGGGGAACTACGCCAGGCGTTTGCTGACGCCGAATGCGTCTGGCTGGGCTTTCCCCTTTACACCGATTCCATGCCGGGGATCGTTAAAACTTTCATCGAGTCGCTCGAGCCGTTGCGCGGGCGAGCGGATAACCCGCCCATCGGTTTTCTGGTGCAGTCCGGCTTCCCTGAATCAGCGCATTCGCGTCACGTGGAGCGCTACCTCGAAGCGCTGGCAGCTCGACTGGGCAGCCCTTACCTGGGCGCTATCATCAAGGGCGGCTGTGAGGGCGTGCGCCTGATGCCCGATAAGATGAACCGCAAGTTGTTCGATGGTCTCAACGAGCTCGGACGCAACTTTGCTGAAAGTGGGCGGCTCGACCCGGTTTTGCTGAGCGCCCTGGCGAAGCCAGAGCGCTATGGCAAAGGATTGATTCCCCTGTTCAAATTGCTCTCATTGACGCCGTTGCTCTCCTTCTACTGGGACGGCGAATTAAAAAAGAATGGTGCGTACAACAGGCGCTTCGCCCGGCCGTACGCGTTATATTAGGTGTAATAATCTATTGTCCTTCTGTTTTTACGCAAACAATGCCATCCAATTACACATCTTCCAAGACGCAACTCAATCATTGTTGGAGGAATCTAATTTGGTATGCGAGGCTTTCTTATTACTGGACTGGGTAAGATACCAACCCTGGGTGCGTTCTTCGGATTAACTTTGTAATCGGGAATATGAGTGATGGTCTACTTTATTATGCCCTGTTTTAAGCGATTGCAATTGCATCAGGAACGGTATAATTGTTATGAGGCGTAATAAAGTTCTCAAAGGAGTTTACAACAATGGAAAAGAAAGGTGTTTTACCCAAAATTCTGGCAATCGTTGGCATGGTGTTGGTCTGGCTGCCTATTCTGGCGCCGGTTTTTTTTACGATTGTTAAACTCACCCAGGGCGGTGGGTTCAATTTTGATTTCCTTATGCCGGCTGAGCTTTTTCCAGTTGTGTTGCTCGGAGGCGCTTTGCTTATATGGGCGGCGCTGCGCTCCCGTCTGTGGATTAAATTCACTACCTGGAGCCTGGTCACCGCTGTCATTTTGTTGATTGCCGGGCAAGGAATCGCCGTGGCTACCGGCCTGGCTTCAGGGGAAATTGAAGCGGTCGGGTGGCAGTGGGCGCTCGTCGTAGCTACATTCATCTTCTATTCCATGGCGGTGATCGTCCTGGGCGTCAGCGGTATTCTTCTCGTTATCGGTCTGTTCAGACCGCACCCACAGCCGCCTCAGGCTTAAAAAATCAAATCTCCCGGATGAATTGAGTAATATCGTAAACATCCAATTTAAAAATTTTGAAAGCTTAACGCGCTATTCGTTGGTGCAATAACCGTTGATGCGTTGCCAATGTTCCTATGGAGAATCGAGAAATTGTCACGCTACCTGGAAAAGCGTCCATGTGACTCGCTTTTATGAGGTATTGCTTTGTTTGTAGGGCGCGCGACTGCGAGGGTATTCGTTTAAAAACGAAGAAGCAAAAAATGTTCTTAATAAAGCAAGTGCAAGGCTGCAAATAATAAAACGATTTGTTGCTTGCGCTCCGCACCTTGGCGATCGGAGACTGCCATGTCGTCCCTGCAGGACGGTTCATGATGACAATTTTTGGGGCTGGTAATTATTCTTGTGAAAGCTGTATGCGCCGTATCGCTTTTTTTATCGACCGAAAGGGAAAAATCGTCTATAATGACCGCTGATGAGGATTAAATGACGCTAGAAGTTAATGCCCCACGACAGATCGC
>CAZDAW010000110.1:0-11198 GCA_964503685.1 uncultured Anaerolineaceae bacterium
ATATACAAATCTTATTTTGTTTGTCAATTTTATTTTACGAATTTATTTCTTATTCGACAGGGATTTCGATCAGTGGCATGAAAACATTGAATGAATATTCTCCGATATCAGGTGGGCCGGGAATCGGAACTATGATTGGGTCTTCAATCGGATCTTCGATTGGTTCCTGATCTGGCATATCGTTCTGTTGATACTCGAATGCGCCGATATCAAAAGCTGCATTCATTGGCCGTGAATTACCATCGTAATCGTCAATGATATCTTCGACGGTCATACCCTTGTCGATGGCGGGGGAGGAGGGCTGCAGGTGATAATCGTCGGCGCCGGGGTTGACCAGCATGGGGTTCACTTTCCACAATTCGTTGGCATAGGCGGAGCCGGCAGGGGTTTTACCATCGCTGCGGTAGGTAAGGTTGTTGCTGGCGGTCAGGCTCTGGCAGGAAGCGGTATCGTGGCAGATAATATTGTAAGAAGCCAGATTGTAATTGAGGTTGTTTAGATAGGTAACGCCCTGAACGTTTTGCAGACCGAGGCCGGAGGGATAGTAGGAAGTCAAATCGAGGCGGCCAACGAGGGTGTTGTTGGTGATGGTGAAGTTGGAACCGTTGAGGATGTTGAACTGGCGGTGGGCTTTGATGATATTGTTGCGGATGATGAGGTTGCTGGCGTAGTTGATCATGAAGCCCTGACCGACCTCATTGGTGGCCTGAGCCTGAAGGTTAACGCAGAAATTCTGTTCGAAGAGGATATTGGAAGCGGTTTCGTGGTTGGAATCCTCCCAGGTCTGGAAGCAGTCGATGTGAGGATCGACATTTTCTTCCTGGTCGAAGGAGATATCGTGGATATAGTTGCTGCGGATGATGTGGCCGGAGCCGAAGAAGCGGATGCCATCGGCGTCGGCATAGGAGGGAGCGGGGGTCCATTTGGGGTGGTACTGGATGGTAGCCCAGATTTCGTTGCCTTCGATGAGGTTGTTGCGGCCGTAAACCTCGATGCCGTCCATGGCGTTGCGTTCGAGGCGGTTGTTACGGACGATGTTGTTGGTGGTGCCATTTTCAGCGCCGATGGAGGCGAAGATGCTGATGCCGCCGCGGGTGGCGTAGTAGATGTGATTGTCTTCGATAAGGTTGTTGGAGCCGACGACGTAGATGCCGTAGCCGGTCCAACTGTTGGGGGTGTCGGTGATGTAGAAGCCGCGGATAGTGATGTAAGAGGCGTTGTTGAGGACGAAACCGTTCATGGAGACGCCGCCGTCAGATTGAAAAGTGATGGGGGCATTGGCAGAGCCAGACCTGGAAACGGTGACTCTTTCAGAGTAATTGCCGGCGAGGACGATGACGGTATCGCCGGCGACCATGGTATTGGCGGCTTTCTGGATGGTGCGCCACGGTTTGGCAGTGGAGGTGCCGGAGTTGGAATCGGAGCCGGTGGTGGAGACGTAGTAGGTGGTCGAGCCGGCTGCGTGAGAGGTTGAGTTGATCTGGGTCAGACTGAGGAGGAGGGTAACGATAAAGAGACCTCCCCAGATGACTTTTTTGATATTTGAAGGACTGCAAACTTTCATCAAACTACTCCAATAAGGTACGTTTTTTCTGCGACAGGCAACACGAATAGCAGGCCCTGGGGTGAAAATTCCAGGGTTTGGACAGGACTTTGATATTCAGCTATTGGTGTTGATTGGAATGGTGGCTATTTGCCCACAAACCGTTTTGGCTTCGATGTTATTCTTGAATCTATGGTAACTTAAACGATGTCATTTTGTCTTAACGGAATCGTAAGGATGGCGCAGATATACCTTACAGTATTGTAAGTTTTCCGATCGGATGGAAGTGTTAAAAAAACAGAGAGGGACTGTCCGGGTAAATGGGCAGTCCCTCTCTGTTGAATAAATAAATCACCACTGGCATTTAATCCAATGCTTTAATAATGCGCATGTATTTGAATCCCCCTGCAATTCAGCCAGAAATTCTTCACTGGCGCTTACATAATTGTCTTTAACGATGACGTTTTCACCAATATCCCACAAACTGATGCCAAGACCGCTGGCGCCTGTCTTGCCATATATCCAGTTATCGTGAACCAGTGTATTGGAGACGTTTCTCAGTGCAATGCCATCTCCTTCCTTATGCTTTATTGTTTCATTGTAGATTTTATTCCGGGCAATGATAGAGCCCCCCCCGTAGTTATACCAGATTCCACCCGCCGGCGCCATAGCATTGAAAATGATATTATCCTCAACGACCAGGTTCAAACCTGAAAGATCAATTGTTGCCCAATCGGGCCCATTGCCGTAAATTGTGTTTCCGCGGATAATTGTTCCATTAGGTCGGGGGTCAATTTTGTTCTGATTGGTGTTTTGAATAGCCTCGTATCTATTGTTATAAATGGTGTTGTTCTCAATCGTATTATTATCGACAGATACAAGATTGCTTCCTTTTACATCCAAATAAATTCCTTCTTCTCTGTTGTCATGAACCTGACAATTCCGAACAGTATTGTTATTCGCCGCGCCAAATGTGGAGAGGATATGTATGCCAACCCCTCCGTTTTGGAATGATTCGCAATTTAATACCTGGTTATTGTTGGCGTTTGATATAAAAACGCCATCATAGATGGCGCGGGTCACTTTTATACCATCCAGGATGATCCAGTTGACTCCGACGATTTGTATCCCGGCCCAGTCCACGCCTGATATTGTCACAATTTCATCTTTGTATGCGTGAAAGACGATAGGGTTTTCTGCGCTTCCGGAGTAAGTATTGAATTGCACCATTTCATAATATGTTCCGCCGCGGATGGCGACTACCTCGCCTGCTCGGGCTTTATTTGCTGCATGTTGGATTGTCCTCCAGGGGGAGTCAATTGTACCGGGTGAATTGTTATCACCTTCTGGCGATACATAGTAATCCGGTGAAGGGTAGTCAATGACTGGCATAGGAGGGGGTGTGGGGACGAATGTTTTGGTGGGCATGACAGATGACTGAATTGTAGGTGTGTCTGCTACCCGATTCTCACTTGCATTGGTCGGTAAAGGGATTGATGTATAAGTCAGTGTAGGCGCGGAGCCTGTTTCTCCACCTGTCATCTGGCTTTGGCAGGCAAGTGTACACAATAAAATTCCGAGTAAAAAGTGAAGTCGTTTCAATAACATAATTGCCCTTTACTTCAAGACATGGAAAAACACTGTATTGCAGTTGAATGAGTTCCATTTTGATCTTTGGTGGATCAAGTTAATTCCAGATCAATTTGTATAATAGCTGATCAGCTCTTGATATTTATTGGCCCATTCTGTATCTAATTTTGTTTTTAATCGGTGAATGCCTTGTTGTAAGTCGGAGAAATTTTGCTGCGCGCGGCGAATACCTGCCCTGATTCCTTCCGATGTATTGGATACATGAACAACGCCGTCTGAAAAATAATTGCGAAGAATGGTTGTATCTGAGGTGATAAATGGTTTTCTAAAAGTTACGGCTTCAAAACCGCCTAATAAAACAGTGTGTTCCTCTGTGGTCAAATCCATTATTGCGTCAACATTTTCTAATAAACCCAAATATTCATCCAAAGACAGAAAGCCCGTAAAGTGACAGTTTTGCGGCGCTGATCTGATAAGTTCAGGGATTGCTCGCTTTACATTGCCTGTAATATAGATTGTCACATCTGGAAGCTGGGCCGCGGCTTCCAGTACAGCTTGAATGGGTTCGTCCTGTGAAAATGAACATACAAAGGCGATATTGAATTTCTCGCTCACGGGGTAGGGCTTACTTTTTTGGTATTCTCCGGGAATATAACTGATACTGATAACCTTGCAGCCCCATTGAGCAACAATCTGCTCGATTTCAGTGTTATGCACAATTGTTACAAGTGCACGATGAGAAAACCAGCGCAGCAGCCAGAGTAATTTGCTCCAGACTGATGTAAAGCTGCAGGAGTGTGTATCCATGATGTACTCTGCGCCGCTCAATAAGCAGTAGATATACACCAGCAACACTGTGGGGATAGGCGGTACCTGGATATAGATAATATCCGGCTTTTCCTTAATCAAGATCGGAATGGATTGAAGCGTTAATACCAGATATCTGAATGGAAGCAGCCAGGCTTTTCCACGCTGACCATAATGCAAAAAGATCATTTTAGCGCCTATATGCTGCGCCATCAAGGCGCTGCGCCCATCATAACTAACCCAGGCCAGAAAAATTATCTTTTTGTCTCTCATGGCATTTCACCTTTTTTGGTGCAATTCGATTGCCTGACGATAGATTGTTTCCATCTGGGCAGCGATTTTGCGCTTTTCTTCTTCAACCCTTTTAATGGCATTCTCACCCATTTGCCGGCGCAGATTATCGTTTTTCAGTATTTTTATAATTGCTTCAGCCAATTGTTCCACATCTGCCGGTGGAATTAATAAACCGGTTTTACCATCATCAACGTATTCCGGAAAACTGCCCACAGTTGTGGCCACGACCGGTTTACCGAAGCTGTAGGCATCCAGCAGGACGCCGCTTGTGGATGCTGAAAGATAGGGGAGCGCCACTAACGAGGCTCTTTCGTAATAAGCTGCCATTAATTCGCCGGGCGCAAAGCCTTCATATACCTCATATTTTGGATTGTTACGGATGGAACGAAATAATTCTTTCCAATGTTCCGTGTTGCCGTGAACCGCGATCAAAAAGCGCGCTTGAGGAACTTGCTGGCTGATGATGGGTTCAGCCTTAACAAGATATTCCAGCCCTTTATGAGGCAAAGCGCGACCAAAAAACAGTATCGAGCCGGGCTCCTCATGATATTTTTCATTTGCCCAACGGCGCACAGTAACTCGAGGCGCCAGGGGAACATTGATAACACGCCCAGATTTAACTTTATAGATGTCGTAAACATCCTTTACCAGATTGGCGCCATTCGCGATGATTAATTCGCTGCTGTAGGTTGCGAGTCTGTTGATCCCGATTTCAATCCAGGCCGGCGCCTGTTCGCCGATATTTGGTCTGGGAATAATAATTGTTGTTACAACCGGTTTATGTAGAAGTAATGTCAGGATGGATAACCAGATTTCCAATGGGCCAATCATGATATGGGCAACATCAATATCATCTGCGTCCATATCCGCCCGAATTTGTTTAACCAGGTTGAAGGAGCGCGGATCGCGAACGCGCGGGAAATAATAGACCCTTATCTTGCACTCTCTGGGCAGAATCCTGGCTTGATACAGGAGTTCCTCAGGGGTATCGGTTTCTCCGATGAGCGGGACAATTTTTGTGTAAGAAAGATAGAGCGTTACCTGGTGCCCGGCTTCGATAAGAATATTTGCCATATCAAAGCCAGATTCAATATCTGCAAAACTGACCAGTCCAATATGCATAGATAACTTCTCGGTAATAAAATACAACTCAAGCTGGTTTTATTGCCTGTCGGCAAGAACTTCTTTATAGACATCCACCAGTTTGTTTGTGATCACTTCCCAATCGTATTGATTGACAACTAATTGCCGGGCTTCAGTACATAATCGTTGCGCTAATTCTTTGTCCTGTAAAAGACGGATGACCTGATGAGCGAAATCCTCTGGATTATCAGCAATCAACAGGTGTTTTTCGTGTTCAACATCCAGACCTTCACAGCCGATGCTGGTTGTAACAACCGGTTTACCTAATGCCATCGCCTCCAGAATCTTCAGGCGAGTGCCGCCTCCGGCGCGAAGCGGTACGATGCAGATATTGCTGCGCTGGTAGTACGGCAAAATATCATCCACCTGTCCGGTGACGTGCACGGTTGGGCTATTCAATGCGCGGACTTCTGCAGCGGGTTCTCTGCCGACCAACCAGACGTGGATATCTTTATATTCACGCCGGATAAGGGGGAGAATCTCTTGACAAAAATAAACGGCTGCATCAACGCAGGGGGCATAGACCATTGAACCGATGAACAACAAAGCCGGCTCAGATGGCGTCTGTAAAAGCGGCTGGTATTGATGGGTATCGACGCCATTTGGTATGACATCGGCTTTAAGTTGTGGATTGGCTTCCAACAGAATTCGCCGATCGTCTTCTGAGACTGCGACGCATCGGGCAAAACGTTGTGCAACGCGTGGTTCCCATTGCAACATCATTTTGTAAAATAACCACGATCGCAACTTATACTCGCTGCCAGGAAGAATTTTATAGATGCTTTTGTATTGATCAAAAGCGATATTGTGGAGACTTAAAACAGTGCGGTTTCGAATCGTTTTTGGCAGTATATCCAGATAAAAAGCCATGCGCGATTGTTCAATTTGGATGATGTCAAATTCAATTTTATTGACGATATCCCTGATTCCATTTACAAAATCGGCGGAATACAGGAATTTCAATTCGAGCGGTTTACCCTGCAGTGCAAAACTTATTATACCTGGCAGATGAGCCAGTTTACTTTGCTCTTTGATCGAGCCGGTAATGATCGGATCGCAAAATTGCCGCATGTGTTCGATCGCTCCGGGCGCGTCAGAATCGTGCGTCAGCGTTGCCATGGTCACTTGGTGATCTTTTGCCAGTTGCCGAATGATATTGTAAACACGGATGCAATCTCCAGAAATGGGTGGGTAGGGGACATAGTCAGTAATTATTAATATTCTCATGTCGCTTTCCAGAAGATGGTTTTATAAGTGAAAAACTCCATAACTGCAAAATCGATTTAAACTGTTGGGTTTTTTATCAGGAAGAACGCCTTAGGGGGAATAGTTTTAATCCTTCAAGAATTGTCTTTATATCGCGGATTGTGATCACTGAAAACAAAAAAGTCAGAGCAATAAAAAGTAAAATAATGATGAATTTGAATAACAAGTTTCCACTTCCTAACGCAAAATAAAAACTCAGACAAAAAACAAGAATGAAAGCCGGCTTGACATATTCAGACGCTTTGACTTTTAGATTGACGCGCCTGACACACCAATAGGATATGGAAATCCCGATTAGATTGGCGATGAGTCCTGCATATACTGCTCCCATAAAGCCGAAGGCAGGAATTAATAACAGATTCCCGGTTATGCTGACGATGGCGATGGTCACATTGACAATCAACAAATAACCGGGAAAACCTGCCGAAATTGTGCTCGAATCAAGCACCTGGCTGATGGTGCCAATAGCAACGATGGTCATTAATAATCCAAAAGCTGGAGCGCTTGGCAAATATCGGTCGCTGAAGAAGACGATCATGAATTCATCCTGGAACAGGATTGATAACAGCGCCATAAATAAGGTTCCGGCTGTTGTTAACCTCAAAAAATTGTTAATGAACCACTCGGCCTGATCTTTTTTCCCTTGCCCGATGAGCTGGGCAAAGTGTGGGAAATAAACAGAGTTGATGGATGCCATTAGTCGTTTGATGCTGTTGGGTATCTTTCGTCCGATCTCAAGATAAACAACGCTGGCTGGTGTTAATAAATAGCCTACCAGCAGCGTATCAAGTTGTGTGTTGATGTAGTAAAGAATTTCATTGCCCTGCATGGGAATGCTGAAACGCAATATTCGATGCAGAATATCCCGATTAAAAGCCAATCCTTTTCGGGTTGGTATAAAAACAAACCGAAATGTAACACTGAACGCCAATTGGATAATTGTTGCCAGAATGATGCCGTGTACTTCGAGTTTGAATAAAAATAATAACAGAAAGACTAAAACAAGGTATAGAATACCTGAACTCACTTCAACAATTGCCATTTTCCGATATAGCTGGAATCCCTGCATAATATAGGAAAGTGTGCTCTCAGTTAGCTGAAGCGTAAAGATGATCGGAACGTAATAATACAGAGCAGAAAGCAATGGGTAGGGATAAATCAGCAGGAATAACGGCTTACCAACAATAGCCAATATCACGACAGCTATGATGGTGAACAGGCGAAAAGTAAAGAAATTATTGACAATGATTTCCTGTTCTTTGAAATCGGCTGCGCCGGCAATGAATTTGGTTGCCGAGAGGCGTAAACCCATGTTGCCAATAATTTCCAGCAATCCGACCAGAGCGAGCATGATGAAGAAGACGCCATAATCTTCTTCAGGGATCAGCCGCGCGGCGATAGCTGTGGCGGCAAAGCCGACAATAATCCTTACCATGCTGCTGGTGCTGAGTGAAAAAATACCGCGGATAATTTTAGAAGTGCCAGAACTTGTCATTTTTGGTCGTTTTTGTCGGGGTTTGTCGGGTTAAGTCGGATGATAACTTCGTTGATCCCGATCATGACTCCGATCACAGGGGTTGTATTGTAACGCATTAGCGTGGGACTTGCGATCGAGCCGACAAAGAAACCAATGAAAGTCAGAACACTGCCAATGAGAATGGCGCGAAGGTAATCATCCTGAATATGCTGCCAGTGATTAAATCCTCGCTTGATATAAGTAAAAAATACCCACAAGAATGCCAGGTAGCCTAAAAGGCCTGATTTCACAATGATCCACAGATGACCATTGTGAATGAAGCCTCGTCCATCGAAGCCGGCCCAATCAATGCCGGGTAACCAGGGGCGATATCTGGCGCCCAGACCTAAACCAAGTATTGGATGCTGGACGATCGATTTCCACGACCACACATATTCAAAATCTCTCCAGCGGAAGGTTTCAGCTCCCGTCGCGCTGTAGGTATCTGATCTGAAGAGGCTGAAAATTCTATCCAATGCGGCCTGAAAGAAGCTTTTTAAAAAACTTTCCGGCCCACTCAAAACAATCAATATAATGATTGCTAACCCAATCAGAATAACTGTTCCGTAATTAAAAAGGCGTTGTTTTTCCCAATTTCTTGAAGTCAGCATGAGTATCATTGCGGCTGTTAACCAACCGATCCAGATATTACGGCTGAAAGTTATAATGACGCCGGCGGCGAAAATGAGCCACAGGAACACGGAAAACAAACGATTAAGTTTAAAATTTTCTTCTGCAAGAATGGTTGTTTCTACAATAAGAGCAAACAGCAGGATTTTTTCCCCACCGAACTCAGTGATGCGAGTAATCCCCAGATAAAGCGATTGTCCTGTTACTAAAGTCTCAACCCGTCCGGCGATGAATGGGATTTCAACGCCGATAAATTCTTGAATGATAATGACGATAACCACCACGACCGACAAGCCAAGCATGCCTCCCACCAGAGCTTTAACCTGTTTCGCAGTCCTGATCATATTGGTTACGATAAAGAATACAAGATAGTAAGCCACCAGGCGGATTTCAGGAATCGCATATCTAATGAAATCTGGCGGATTTGTTATGATCGATTGGATGCTAAGTGTGGCGGAGGAGGTTTGCATAAAACCCCAGGCCGTTGCTATTAAGGTGGCAATAAAGAAGGTCAAAACAGGGATATCGAGAGGTGTATGAACGATTGTAAAGCCCGGTTCAAGAAGCCATCGTATCAATATGATTAGAAGCAATGCAAATACAATCAGATCGCTTGCGTAGAATTGTATTCCCAGGCGAACAGTTGGCAGATCAGCTTCTGAAAATACTGTGGATGAAAGAGCAAGCATGCCAAGAAGGGCAAGCACAGGGCTTTTCACACATGCCAGCAATCCTAAAGCCACAATCAGAATCCCAACAATCATGTTTGTTGGGAGGAGAAAGGCTAAAATACCAAGAAGAATGCCCAGACCAACAGAAAAAATGATCTGGATGACCGGTGATGATATGTCGATTGGAATCCGTCTGATATTTTGGGTGAACATTTGAGATGATCCCTGTTCATCAGTTCCAATAAATTAAAATAAGGCTGGTATGCCTTTATGGTTAATTTGAATCGCTTTCTTCTATGGCGACTTTTTCTTCGGGCATTGCTTCGACAACGGGTTTGTGGTTTGTCGAGAGACGTTTGTCAACTGATGTTCCGACGCCACGTTGTGTGCGATTGAGGATTGCGCCGACCAATCTTGCGTTGACGCTCTCCAGATTGCGACGAGTGTCGGCTATGGCGCCTCTACGCACCCAGCCCAAACTGACGACCAGGGCAACGCCATCGACAAGGGGAGCGATAACGGACGAGTCGGTTACTGAGAGAGAACCTGCAACATCAATCAGGATAATATCGAATTTTTTTGCCAGATCTTTAATCACCGCGGCCATTTTGGGCAATCCCAATACTTCGGCAGGATTCTCAGGAATTGGCCCGCAGGTCAGTACTTTTACCCCAGGAAATTGCGTATCTTTGATGGCATGCTCCAGACTGTCTTCGCCGGTCAATACGGAAGTCAGGCCAGTCTGGTTATCCAGATTGAAGCGGGTATGCAACGTAGGATTGCGCAGGTCTGCATCCACCAACACAACATTACGCCCGGTTTGCGAGACGCTTAAAGCCAGATTTGCGGCAATTGTTGATTTGCCGTCGCCGGCCACGGCGCTGGCAATCATTAATGAGCGTAGATCTTTGTTCTTGATCGAGAAGAAAATGTTGGTTCTTAATCGCCGGAAAGCTTCTGCATGCAGCCGGTTGTCGATAAGAAAATCACTGTTTGAAAGCGGGTATCGGTCTTCGGGGATATCACCGATGATTGGCAATTCAGTTGCGTATTCCACCTGATTGGCTGTATAGAGTTTGGTATCCAAACTCTCGAATAATAAAGCCAGAACAATACCGCCAAACAAACCGACCACAAAACCCATCAGAATAAGAAGAGGTTTGTTCGGTTTGGTCGGATAGAGTGGCAATTCAGCAGGCTCCATAATGGTAATACTTTCGGTGCTGGCTTTCGTATAAAGCTCTTTACTGCGGGCGATCAGGATTTCTGCCAGGTTGTTGGCCGCGTTTTGAGCAAAACTGGCATCGGCGCTTTCAATGGTTATCTGAATCAATTCTGTATTGGGAATGATCTCGACGGTCATATCCGGAAGTTCACTAACATTCATCCGCGTTTTCAATTCGTTCAAAACCGGATCGCTCTGCGCAATTTCGACATAGGTATACATAAGACGTTCTGTATAAGTGATGTCGTATTGAATATAATCTGCGCCGCCGCTGGTAGCCGTCATAATGCGCAGCTTTGTTGTCGCCTGGTAGGTTGGAGGCGTAATGATCACGGCGAGCGAAACGATGACGAGGGCGACCATAGTTGTAATAATTATTATCCACCTGCGTCTTGAAGCTATTTCAATATAGTCACTGAGTTTCATTTTTCACCTCACAACTGGCAACAGACAAAAAATAATCGGATTTAATTTCTAGAATTTTTTAATCACATCCACAACATAATCAATCAT
>CAZDAW010000111.1:0-11162 GCA_964503685.1 uncultured Anaerolineaceae bacterium
GTAAGAATACGTCTCTCTCTCTGGCCGAAGCCTCAGGTGGGGGCGGCTTTATCGGTGGGATTTTACTGAGCATCCTGATAACCCCGCTGGGACTGGCAGGAGGCGTTACGATATTGATCGCCTGGCTGATAATTGCATTGATGTTGACGCTGGATCTTTCAGTATCTGATTTATTTCATTGGGTATTACCAGTAGGTAAAAGGATTAGCAAAAGGCTGGAAGATTATCGCCGCGCGCACAGCGCTGCCGAAAGGCCCAACAGCGGGCAGATATCAGAACTGGATCAGGAATGGCCGGATAATTTCACGCCGCTTAACATCGAAACGCCAGATGCCGGCGCTGGCCCACTCCCGGTAGAGAGTAATCCACCTGAAAACCAAATCCCGGAAGCAGAACCGGATCAATTTGCTAACGTCGCCTGGGTTCTGCCCAGGTTAGAGGCGATTCTGGATGCAGGTATTCCAGCCGGGTCCAACGACGACTTGGACCGTCAGAGAGGCCGGATCATCGAAGAAACTCTGGCTTCGTTCGGCGCGCCAGCGCATGTTGTTGAAATTCATCGCGGACCGACCATCACCCAATTTGGCGTCGAACCAGATTTCACCGAAAGCCGCGGGAATCGCACCCGCGTGCGCGTCAGTAAAATCGTCTCATTGGCCGATGACTTGGCGCTGGCGCTGGCAGCTTCTCGAATCCGAATTCAGGCCCCCGTACCAGGACGGAATTATGTTGGAATCGAGGTGCCCAACGATGAAATCTCACGGGTAGCGCTGCGTGACGCCCTCGAAAGCGAACCCTTTCAGAAATTGCGCTCCTTTTTACGATTGGCGTTGGGTAAAGATGTGGCCGGCAGCCCAGTGGTGACAGACCTGACGAAACTGCCGCATCTGCTCATAGCCGGTACAACAGGTTCCGGAAAATCGGTTTGCGTCAATGCAATACTAAGCTGTCTCCTGCTCTACAATACGCCGGACGATTTGCGTTTGATTCTGGTTGACCCCAAGCGGGTTGAGTTAACCGGCTATAACGGCATTCCTCATTTACTGGCCCCTGTAGTCGTCGATGCCGAACGAGTTGTCGGCGCTTTACAGTGGGTTTTGCGCGAGATGGATAATCGTTATCATAAATTCGCCCGCGCCGGGGCCCGCAATATTCAGGATTACAATAATCTACTGCAATCGCATAACGAAAAGAAACTCCCATATCTGGTTATCATCATTGACGAATTGGCCGACTTGATGATGCTGGCGCCTGACGAGACAGAGCGAGCGATTACCCGGCTGGCGCAATTGGCAAGAGCAACTGGCATTCACCTGATTATCGCAACGCAGCGCCCATCGGTGGATGTAGTAACCGGTTTGATCAAGGCCAATTTCCCGGCGCGCATCGCTTTTGCTGTAGCATCGGGAGTTGACAGCCGCGTGATTCTGGATCAGCCCGGCGCGGAGCGGTTGTTAGGCCGGGGCGATATGCTCTTCCAGGCGCCCGATGCATCTGCCCCGCTGCGCATTCAAGGCGTTTTCGTTTCCGAAAACGAGATCCAAAAGCTGGTTGATTACTGGAAGTCCTTCGTTACCCCAACAACAATGACGCCCTCAAGCGTTGACCAGAACATATTACCAGTTGGCGTCCCTTTGAAACAGGTGCCCCTGTGGGATGATATGCCGGGTGTTCAGGAAGGCGACCCCCTTTTAAACGATGCTATCGATCTGATCCGGCGAGAAGGTCGCGCCTCAATTTCTATGTTACAACGAAGGATGCGAGTGGGGTACACCCGCGCGGCGCGATTGATTGACACATTGGAAGAAAAGGGTATCATTAGTCCTGCTCAATCCAACACCCAGGTTCGCACCGTACTAGATTACGGCCCCACCAGACCTCCTGTAGAGGATTGAGGAATTGGAGAAGGATATGACAAATCCACCTTTTTGTCCCTATTGCGGTAAAACACATCCCCCTGAATTTCGCTTCTGTCCGAACACCGGAAAGGCTCTACCGGTTGAAGGCGACGACAGCGGGGTTAGCGGGCAGACAGGCCTGTCGCAAACACCCGCCAGACAGAAAGCCGAACAGACAGCCCGCACGCAAATCACCTTGTCTGCTCCCCTTGCCTGGATGATCGGGGCCGCCCTGGTTGTATTTATCATTCTGCTGGCCTGGATGATTGCAACCAGCGGGATATTTGTTATTATTGATACTGATGCAACAGCCACTCAATTGGCGGCAATCGGGGGAACGTCCATCGCACCCGGCGCGGCAAATGAAGCCACCCCGGTTTCAACCATCCCCGTCACACCCACTGAAACGCCCCCACCGCCAACAGAGACTTTTACCCCCACGCCAACAGCAACAAGCACAGCAACCATTGCGCCCACCGCAGCATTTATTGGTGTCTATCCACCCGGAACCTGGCTTCCTTGCGGCGAAAACGCTGCAAAATCACGCCTGATGATCGGCAGCTATGCGTATGTCAGCAACGACCCCCCATTAGCCAACTTATTACACAAGACAGCAGGAACAGAATCCTCTATCATCGGCAGAGCTCAACCGGGTGAAGTCCTCTACATCAAAGACGGCCCAAAGTGCAAGGAAGGTATGGTCTGGTGGTATGTCAGTTCAACGAAAGATGGGCAGGTCGGTTGGACAGGTGAAGGCAGCACCGACGGCAAATATTATTTGGTTCCTTACAACAGAAAATAAACGTAAAAACGAGATAAAAAAAGTCCTGATTTGGTTACAATCCGGTCAGTATTGGATTACAAATCAGGACTAATCTTTTTAAACCCATTGACTTTTAGCTGCACGCGACGTATTTTATTATATACACCGCTATAGTAATGGTCTATTTTTTGTTATCAACAGCCCGGCAATGGCAGATGCAAAAAAGCGGTGATGGCTTTAGTGGTCAGCAAACGTTATTGGATCTAAATGGATATGAATGCCTTAAAGATATCTATAGTATTCAACAAGGTAAAAAATTTATGGCGCAAACAACACGGGGGACAATCTTACGTTGAACTGGCAATAGCTCTTCCTGTCCTATTAATCATGCTGGCCGGCATGACAGAAATCGCTTTTTTTGTCGCCCGATACCTGGACTTAATGGACCTGTCGCGCGATGCAGCCCGTTTTGCTTCAGTGCGCGACCCTTTCGAGGCCGCTTCGATGGGAGATAAAAATTGCAGCACCGATAGCTTTAACTTTTACTACGACACGGCCTGTATCTTTTCTCCGCTTGACGGATCAGCAACCTGTACAGATGCTGCTTTCTGTAAAGGAATGAACTCCTACCTGGATTTCAAACTGAACGAGGATGACGTTCTCATCAGCGTTTTCACGGTGAGCGACCACGCTGTAAGTAACCGTTGGCCGGCTGCCGGCCCGTGGGTTTTATCCAATAATGATAGCGACACCGAGCATAACAACAACTGGCAAACGAACTGCCGGGGCGACGTCGTCACGACACAACCCCATTATACAAAAGCCTTTGTGGATAGTATGATGCAAAGCGGAGCCGCTTCCAGCAAAGGCTTCGTCGCTGTCGAAGTTTATTATTGTTACCACCAGGTTTTAAATCTCCCATTAATTTCCGATTTTATTCCTAACCCCTTGAGGATCCATGCATATACCATTATGCCGCTTCCTGCGGCGCAGCCAACACCAACCGCAACAAACGTGTCACCTTAGCCATACTATCCAGGCGCGAGTAAGCCGGCATGCCCAGCGCGGACAGGCGCTGGTCATCCTGGCCGTGGCGTTTGTGGGCATCATTGCCTTCGTAGGTCTGGTTACCGATGTCGGTTCTGTCTATCTGTCTTATGGACAACTCAAACGGGCAGTGGATGCGGCATCGGTCGCCGCAGCAAACGAGTTCAAACGCAACGCCACAGAAGCCAAAATGACCGAGGCCGCTCGTGAACTGCTCGCCTTGCACAATATTGATTTAACGACAGTCGATCTGAAGGTATATACATGCACCACCTTGAACCTCGAAACAGTGGCGCCGGTTTTCTATGAGAAATGCCCCAACACGAGTGAGGGAGAGCCAGCGCGCAAGCTGGTCTGGGTGGAAGCTACCCAGAAAGCGCCTCTATACTTTTTGCGGGTGATCGGCTTTGATGATTTAACATTGCGCACCAACGCCATCGGCGAGGCGGCCCCGGTCGATCTGGTGATTGTCATCGACACTTCGGAATCGATGGGTAAAGACACGACAACGCCAGATGCCTACGTGCCCAACAACTTCGACCCGGGTACAAATGCAGGCGCTTCGCCTTATGGCTGCAACTCAACCAACACCTGCCAGCCGTTAAAGCAGGCCAAAGATGCAGCGAAGGCGCTGATCCAACAGGCGCTTTACCCGGGCTATGACCGCGTGGCCGTCGTCACCTTTGATCAAATTGCGATTACCCGAATTAACCTCAGCGACAACCTTGAAGATGTGATGAATAACCGGATCGATTCAGAGATTCTTTTACACGACGACGCTCCGGCTGGCGCGTATATGTGGCCAATGTGGTGGAACAACGGCGTGCCAGGCAGATTCAACCCCGTCAATCCTGAAGATCGGGATGGAGACGGGCAGGATGCAGACCCAGGCGCCCCCTGCACACTTGATGAAGATAGATGGGACGAGGATAACGGGATCCCGTGCGATGCTGATGACAAATTGGATGCGTACGATTGGAATTTAAACGGCGTATTTGACCAATCAGATCATGACACCAGCCAGTTATGGATCAATAATCATGATCCCGATGGAAGCGGGCCGCTCCCTGCGCCGAACATGTCACCTCTGTCAACCTGCACGGGCTGCGGCATGCGAATGGCAGCGAACGTATTAAAAATGTACGGCCGAACGACGGCCGTGTGGGTCATCGTGTTCCTCTCAGATGGGATCGCCAACCTCAGCGATACGCCGGAATCTTACCCCTATGATTCCGGCAGCGAACAGGGCGTCCCCTCTGCTTTTCCGAACGGTTACTGCGGCGGCCATATCATTCAATGCGGCGACACCTATGACACCAATTTCTGGATGACCGGGTGCATCGATCAGGATGTAACTACGCGGGTATGCAACGATAACAGCGCCGATACCTGCCCGCCGGGTTCCATCTATGCGCCCGATTCCGAAGATTTCGCTCCTCCCTATTCGCCGCCTTACAGCGTGGAAGATTACGCCCGCGATATGGCCGACGACGCAGCCTTGCGCGTTTCTACGAATACGAAAGAGCCTGCCGGGCGTGACATCGCCATTTATTCGATCGGCCTGGGCGACGCTGCCGCTGTGGGTGAGCCCCTCCTTCGTTATTATGCAAATATCGGCGACGACGGCGGACGTGATAACGACCCTTGCGATGGCGTCGCCGAGAGAACCGCCTGCGGTCAATATTACTTCGCCCCAACTGGGGATGCGCTTTTGCCGATTTTTGAAAATATCGCTTCCAGAATTTATACCCGAATCGCCGAGTGAACCCATGAATACATTATCTCGTATTTCCACCCAATCGGGGCTTAAGCAGCGCACATCAGCGCAAAGCATCGTCGAGTTTGCAATTGCCCTGCCAATCCTTCTGCTGATTCTGTTCGGCATCATCGAATTTGGCCGTCTCCTCCAGGCTTATCTGGCCATTGAAAACTCAGCCCGGTTTGGTGTGCGCTATGCCATCACAGGCGCGTACGACAGCCAGTATTGCGACGAGGCCGACGCCGCCCTGGGTTACACTACAGAAGACCTTAAAGACGGCAAGGCGGATTGTAAAATTCCTTCGACTGAAACCGATTGGGAAAAGAAGAGTGAACAACTTCAAGACTGGGCGCGCCTGCCGTCGATCTGGGATGCGGCTCAAGCAGGCAGCACAGGCATATTTTATCAGCCCGATTCATCGGTAAATTATCTGGGATTTCTGCAAAATGTATCGGACACTTTCAACGCCACTTATCTCGGCGTTCCCACCGAACGCGGCTACTTCAGCGTAACCGTCTGCAGTAACCGAACAGGCGTAGCCGTTGACCCAAATCTCTATTACTATAATAATGACCCCAAGGATGAAAATCTCTACCCGCAGCCCTGTCGGGTTGGCGCCAAATACATGGATGATGCCGGCGGGCCGGGCGACCGGGTGCGGATTCTGGTCACCTTCCGCCATCCATTCATCACACCTTTCCTGTCCAACATCTGGAACAGCGTCAGAATATCAGCTCAGCGGGAAGGGATCGTCGAGAAATTCCGTACATCACGGGTGACAGGTTTATCCGGCAGCCTAGCCCTGTTGCCGACCTGGACTCTGACGCCGTCAATAACGCCGACCGCTTCGGACACGCCGACTCCAACCCATACCAATACGCCTGAAGCAACCACCACGCCGACCAACACCCGGACGCCAACCAAGACGCCGACCGCGACGAAGACTCCCACACCTTCAAAGACTCCGACCCAGACCCCGACCCCGGCTTGCGGCAAGTTAACCGTCAGTAGCCCAATTAAGTTAAATGACGGCAGTAAATATCTGGAAGTGACGCTGACCAATACAGATCAGAATTACCCGATAACGATCACCAGGGTAACATTGGGTTGGGATGGCGATTGGCACGACGAGGTTGATTCACGACCCAATAAATATTTTGACGAGTATGTCTGGGAAGGCTCCACGACGATTCTCAATCCTTCCAATATCTTATTGACCACATCAGGATTTAGCCATACGGTTAGCCAGAATATTAATGCCAACAGCGATGGCGATTTCAGGCTGGTTTTCAAAGAAGGATTTAAATATTACCACGGCAGCGATTTCACATTGAACTTTGATTATACCGTGGCCGGTTTGACCTGCAACGCCAACGAAGTTACTGGTAAAAATGGCCCGGTAATCGTACCGACCATGCCGCCTGATCCCATCGCCGGCGATTTTTCATTCAGCGCAAATGTCACCAATCCGGGTGGGCAGGTCAATCAGGTACGGTTTATGGTTTATAATTCGAGCAATACGCTCGTTCATGACTGGACAGAATCATCGGTTCCCTATTGTTTCAACGGCGACGGCGGTTCCAAATGTTACACATTGACCCCTCTGGTTGATGTATGGAGCCGCGGCTATCTGGTAGCGAATGGGACTTACACCTTGCAGATAGAGGCTTCGAATAAAGATAGCCCCTCAAAACTCTATACGCGGATAAAGCGTACTTTCAGAATCACCTCGGATACGCCGACGCCAACCTTTACCCCGACGAAAACCTTCACGCCAACAATTACGTCAACGCCGACGATAACCAGAACGCCAACGATAACCAGGACGCCAACCAAAACATTGACGCCAACAAAAACATTGACGCCTTCTAAAACGCCAACCAAAACATTGACGCCGACCAAAACAGATACACCGCCGGCAACCAATACACCGACAAAAACCGCGACCAAAACCAGTACGCCCACCAAGACTGCTACACCTGAAGCAACCAATACGCCGACGATAACCAAAACTTACACATTAGCGCCCACCAACACGCCCACGAAAACCAACACCCCGGCGCCCAGCAAGACGCCGACCAGGACGCCTACGCCCTGTCTGACTCCCTTTGAAATGGGCGGCTGTAAGTAAACACTAAAACGATCAAGCGCTTTCGGGGTGATCCTTAGATAATTTGGATCACCCCGTTTGTGTTAGTATAATTAAAAACAATGAAGGATTATTCAAGGCAGCGTATGATTTTTACCAGCAAATCCTGGCTGTTTATTCCAGCCGGATTGACCTATTTCGCCTTATACACGGCCTGGTTGTTATTAGCTTCTCCTGCCGATCTGATCCAGACCTTGGTCGGCCGGCTTGCATTGCTTTTTCCATTACTTGCAGCAGCTTTGTTGTCATTCATCGCCGGTCGGAGAAATATCGTCGCCAGATTTCAGAACGCCTGGCGCTATATCGGCATGGGTCTGGCACTGTGGCTCTCTGGCAACCTGATCCGCCTTGGGTATGATCTTTTTTCCCCTACCGGCTTACCCGCGATTCCTCTTGACGATAGCTGTCTGATAGCGGGATATATCTTCCTGATCTGGGGACTTGCATTATTCCTCGCCTACCCTCGCCAGCGGTTCGGCCTGTTGCGATTCTGGATAGAAATGATGATTTCGTCTGGCGCAATCGTCACCCTTGGATGGCTGATTTTCATTCAACCAATTCTAACTGGCATTTCCGTAAATTCCGGCAGGGCTGTATGGGGCGTCATATACCCAATCATGGATCTGGTTGCCCTTGTAATTGCAGCAAATGCGCTGCTCATTGCCGAACTTCGCCGGCTGCGCGCCAGTCTGTCGTTGATCGTACCAGGGTTAACCGCCGTCCTGGTTGGCGACCTGGGTTATTCCTACCTGTTCTTACACGGACAGTATCAGACCGGTAATGTGTTGGATATTGGCTGGGTACTGGGATATCTCCTTATTTCAATTGGGGCAGTGATTCAATTATCCGATTCAAATCAGGGCTCCATTTTTCAATCCAGGGTGTCAATAAAAACGATTCAGCGCGCACAGGCCGTGCTGCCGTTTGCGGCAACCTTCGCCCTGGTTTGGTATTCACTGGTTAGCTGGCAGATGAACGGCAACCTGCCGCCTCAGGCCTTATGGATCTCAATCGCTTTAATCGTCGTCCTGATCGCCGACCAGGGCATTCGCGCTGGAGAATATGAATTGAGGGAATACGCCTGGTTGCTGGATAACGCCGCCGAGCCTGCTTTTATCTGCGATATAAAAGGGCGAATCAAACTGGCAAATCCGGCATTTACCAAAGCCCTGGAAATTTCGCCTGAAGAAATTCTATCCGACAGGAAGATCATCGATTTTGTTAATGAAGTTTCTGATCCCTCCGGAAAATTAAATCCGGCTGTCTGGAACGGTTGGTCAGGCGAAGTTCAGGTCCGCCGTATAGATGGCCTGTCTTTTCCGGCGTATCTCTCTTTGCGCCCGATTGCCAGGGAAGAAGTAGGATTTCAGGCGTTAGCCGGCACTTTCCACGACCTGACCGAACAGAAGCGCCAGCAACAGACACTGCAGGAAGCATATAAACAGGTTGCTCTGGCGCGCCAGAATCTGGCAGTTTTAAATGAGCAATTAGAGGAAAGAGTGGCTGAAAAGACAGAACGGTTGAGCCAGGCATATCAGCAATTGGCCGAACAACACCAGACGTTGCAGTCGCTGGATCAATTGAAATCAGATTTTATCTCTCTGGTATCGCACGAATTGCGGGCGCCGCTCACCAACATCAGCGGGGGCATCGAACTGGTTTTACAGGGACAAAATAAAATCTCTCCACAGGTTGGCCGGTCGCTGGTGCTGGTGCAGGCAGAAATCCGCCGCCTGAGTCATTTTGTCGAAACGATATTGGACCTGTCAGCCCTGGAAGCAGGGAAAATGCCCTTTTATTCCATTCCTGTTCAACTGGAAGATGTTGTAAGTGAACTCCGACAGCAGTTCACTTCGGTCGCCGGGGCAGAAAGATTGGTCTGGGAAATTCCATCACATTTGCCCTACCTGATGGCCGATGAGCGCGCCCTGACCAGCATTCTGTTTCATCTGATCGATAACGCCCTTAAATATGCACCGGAGGGCGAGATAAAAATCAATGCGGTAAGTAAAAACGGAAAAGTATTTATCAGCGTGAGCGACCGCGGACCCGGAATCTCACAGGATCAGATTCCCCTACTATTTGAAAAATTTCAGCGATTAAACAGCGGCGACGCGCAGACTGTTTACGGTCACGGCCTAGGTTTATATATTGCCCGGCGTTTGCTTCAGGCAATGGCGGGCGATATTCAGATGAAAAACCTGCCAGAAGGGGGAGCCTGTTTCGAGTTCTGGCTGCCATCAGTTGAGGATAGCAATGAAGAATAAAGTGTTGATAGTGGACGACGATGTGACTCTGGCGCGTTTTTTGAGTGAATTCTTCGTGGAAGACGGTTTTCAAACAGTGACCGCGCTGAATGGCGCCGAGGCGTTACGCCAGGCTTACAAGGAACATCCGGATATCGTCATTTTAGATGTTATGATGCCGGGGATGGATGGATGGGAAGTTTGCGCCCGTTTGCGTGAGATGTCGCGTATTCCCATCATTTTGCTGACAGGCAAAACGACCGAAGCAGACAAACTACGGGGTTTCCGCCTGGGCATCGACGATTACGTAACCAAGCCATTCAGCTTTGCCGAACTGGCCGCGCGAGTGCGGGCTGTTTTGGCCCGCTCACAAACAGAAGAACAATTGGAACAAAACGAACTGGTATTTGGCGATCTGGTCGTCGATCTGGCTAAAAAACAGGCCCGGCGCGGGGCAGACGTTATTTCGCTGACGCCCACGGAGTACCGCCTCCTCGAACATCTGGCAAACCACAAAGGGCGCGCCATATCAGAAGCCGAGCTGGCTCAGCAGGTGTGGGGAAATTATCGCGAAGAAGACACCAATGCCGTGCGCCGTTATATCTGGCTGCTGCGCCAGAAGATTGAAATAAATCCCGCACATCCCAGACTGATCCTGACTGTGCGCGGCTTTGGCTACCGGATGGGCAGCGGTCAATTACCGGGAAATGATTGATCATTCAAGAGTCAAATCTGGAAATTGTGGTATGATTCGGGCGAGGTTAATTTAGAAATGACGGATGAAAAGATCACAATTATTGAAGGGCCGCCTCCTACATTTAGCGAGGTACAAGACGGCTGGGCATTGGGCTTAAATGAAACCCCCTATTTATTCGAGTTATCGTTGACCCAACTGCGCACATTCAACGGCCCGGCGCTGGTTGAACGCTGTCACCGCGCCTGGCGCAACCGCGCGCCGATCTATCTGGAATACCGGGATACACTGGGCTTAGAGCAGCGAGCGCCCATTCTGGCAGCTCGTTCAGTACAAACGGATGCCGGGCAGGTTTTATTCCTGTGGGTGCGTCGCGAATTGGAAGAGGTTGAAACCGAAATCGATATCAGCGATGATGAGGATGCCACCGACGATAACGAATAGTTCTTGTTGATTAATAACACATTCCAAAAATCAGAAACCCCGGTGATTTCAATCGGGGTTTCATAGTTAATTTTGACTTGCTGCGCATTAACTGGCAATAGACGCGATAAACGCCTGGGTGAGGGGGGCACCCAAGCGTTTGGTACTTATTTTATATCATAA
>CAZDAW010000112.1:0-10907 GCA_964503685.1 uncultured Anaerolineaceae bacterium
AGACTTGGGTTAAAATAGATGAATTTTTAAAATTGGCGCTTGCAAAACTGCAACATGAGGTATAATGGGGCGATATATTAATCAGTCGTTGAAAGATTTTTCACGATAGGAATTACGGTTACGTTGCACTGATGTTGTTGGGGACGATAATCTGGCAAACCGACAATCTATATGAAGACTGACCGGTATTTCTGGACGAAGCTGATCGTTACGTCGGCTTTGATTTTGTTATATGTGATTGGCTACAGATCTATCAGCCCGATCTTTGGGCCGATGGTGGGGATATTATCCACGCTGCCTGTTTCGATTGGCGGGTGGCTGCTTGGAACCTGGGGCGGCCTTGCTGGTTCCGTCATTTTGATTGGCTGTAATTATTTCTTGATGGATTACAACGATATCGTGCGCTTAAACCAGCTTGGGGTTCATGATTTTTTGCTCATCGCTGTTCTCCTGCTGGCTGCCGGTCTGCTTTTTGGCTGGTTAAGCGATAGTCAAAAGCGCCTTTCCTGCGAAGTGAACTCGCATCGTAAGCTTGTGCTTAATTTAAAAGCGATGCAAGCCAAATATGAAAGCATTATCCAATGCAACCCGGCAGCCGTTTTCCTGGTTGATGACCGCGCCCGTATCCTGGAAGTGAATCCATCCGCCTGTAATTTAACCGGGTATAAAAGCGACGGATTATTAAAATACCAGCTTGGTGATCTGGTGGATCTCGATCAGAAAGAAATTTTCGCGCAGATGTGGAAGGACTTCCAAAAAAATGGACAGGCGGATGGGGAGCTGGCATTAACCCGATCCGATCATCAACCCTTATACATTGAATACCGTGTGGTTAAAGGGAATAAATCGGGAATGAATCTGTTTATCGCCACAGATATTACCGCTCGCAAGCAAAGTGAAATGCTTGCTCAAGAATCAGAAAAGCGCCTGGCAAAAATGTTCCAGACGAACCTGGCATTGGGCTGCATCATTGAACAGGCAGGCGACGTTATTCTCGATATTACCCCAGGCTTTACCCGGCTTGTGGGATATTCGCGTGATGAGGCCATTGGTAAAACTCTCACAGAGTTGGATATCTGGGTTGACCTGCAGGAATACCGAAAAGCGGTCGCAAAGCCCGGGTTGCCCGCTTCATTGTCCAATAAACCTATCCAGTTCCGCAAGAAATCGGGTGAGACGGGTGATGGATTGTTCTCGTTTGAACCGATCAATTATCAGAGCAAACCGTGTATTTTATGTATGGGAATAGACGCGACGAAAACCGCGCTGGAAGAAGATATAATCCACAGCCGGAAGGAAATTGTGGATACGATCCTGTCTTCAGCGCCTATCGGCATCATGCTGGTTCGTAACCGCTGCATCGAATGGCTGAACGACCGCCTGCAGGAAATGGTCAGCTATTCGGCAGATCAACTCATCGGACAGGATACCCGGATATTATATCCCACCCGGAAAGAGTACGAACTGGTAGGCAAAGAGCTGTATTGTGAATCAGGTCGCTTCGGCGTCGGGCAGATAGACACACGCTGGGTGCGCCGTGACGGCATGGTGATGGATGTTCACCTTCAGGTGCATGATCTCGATAAAGAGGATATCGACAAGGGACAGATCGTAGCCGTTGTGGATATCACCGAACGCAAACGCGTCGAAGAAAGCCTGCGTTACATGAGCACGCATGATACATTGACCGGGCTGTATAACCGGGCCTATTTTGAAGAAGAACTGACCCGCCTGGCCAAGAGCCGCCATTTTCCCCTGAGCTTTTTGATCTGCGATGTAGATGGCTTGAAGCAAACCAATGATACCAGTGGCCATTTTATTGGCGATAAACTGTTGATTACTGCCGCCCAGGCATTGCGCGCGGCCTTTCGCGACGAAGATATTATAGCCCGTCTGGGCGGTGATGAGTTCATCGTTCTGCTGCCCGATACTGGAGAGGATGCGGCTGATCTCATTATTGACCGTATTCATAATGAATTAATGAAGATTGCTCAACAACCCGGACAAACCCATGTGGATTTATCGATCGGTTTTGCCAGCGCCCGAAACGCCTCCGAAATTTCGGCCGCCCTCCGCAGAGCCGATCAGCGGATGTACCAGGATAAGGTTTTCCATAAAAGTCAGAATAATTAATTCAGGTTACCACCTGGCTGTCATTGAGATTCATTTCTCTTTATTAATTTGAACTCTTGACAAATGAACTATTAATTCATACAATATGAACCAATGGTTCATATTGTATGAATGATTCAATAGATTGGCTTCCGGTTCAAAATTACATCATCCAGCTTGAAAAAAAAGGAATGGTCACGCGGACTTTCCGTCGCCTGGATGCCGAAAAACAGCAGGCGATCATATTTGCCATCCTCGATGAAGCCGCGGAACAAAATCCCTCCGACCTCAATATCAAGAATGTCGCCCGGCGGGCTGATGTAGCGGTTGGTTCCCTGTACGCTTATTTCACCAACCGAGAACGTATGTTGAACTTCGCGGTTGAAATATGCGTCCGCTATTTTGTGGATGCTTTTGGTGAATCCCGCCCGTATTTTGATTCACTTACGCTGCGTGAAGCGCTGCGACTTTATCTTTCCTATGGGATCGAATGGAGCCGCCAACAGGCTGCATTTTTGCGCCTGTTCGCCAAAGCGGCTTACGGGGGCGATGAGAAATTGAGCGCTCAATTGGTCACCCCGATTGCCAACGCAATGTTCGATTTGGTGAAAGAATTGTTGATCCGGGCCGCTCAAAGAGGCGAAATTCGCTCCGATATTGATATTGACACAACCGCGCGCCTGGTAAACGTGTTGATGATTGCCGTTGGCGACAGCAAGTTAATCCCTTATTTGAACCATTATTTTCTGATTCATACCGACGCACGTTCCACCGAAGAACTGATCGAGGAACTGATCGATTTCGTTTTACGCAGTATCGGATGAAGAAATTGGATATGGAATGCCTAAAATTGTATTAAAGACGGAACATCTTGAAAAGCACTTCGGTTCGTTAACTGCCGTAAAAGACCTGAATCTTGAGGTGTATCAGGGGGAGATATTCGGTTTTCTGGGCCCGAACGGAGCTGGGAAAACCACCTCGATTAACATGATGTGCGGGTTGTTGAAGCCGGATAAGGGGCAGGTTTTTCTGAATGAGCATGGCGTTATTTCTGGGAGTTCTGAAGTTCACCGCATGATCGGCGTTTGTCCCCAGAATATTGTCTTGTGGAACAAATTAACTTGCCTGGAACAACTGATCTTTATGGGCGAGATGTATGGCGTCTCACGCCGGGTTGCCCGTCAGAGAGGAAAAGAGTTGTTAGCCATTATAGGTCTGGAAGAAAAGACCAACAAGCTTGCCGCCGCGCTTTCGGGTGGCATGCAGAGGCGTTTGAACCTCATCATGGCGCTCGTTCATGACCCGCAAGTTTTGGTTCTGGATGAGCCGGAGGCCGGTCTGGATCCGCAAAGCCGAATATTGGTGCGTGAATATATCCGTCATTGGGCCGGTCAGGAAGGCAGAACGGTCATTCTGACGACCCACAACATGGACGAAGCGGATCGGATGGCCAGCCGAGTGGCCATCATTGATCGGGGTAAATTACTGGTTGTCGATACCCCCGAGGCGCTTAAACGCCGTCTGGGTGAAGGCGATGTGCTGGAAATCGATCTGGCCGAAAATCACCTCGAAGCGCGCCGGCAGGTGTTGGATAAAATTCGTCAGTTGATTCCTGATACGATGATGCCGGGTAATGTATTGACTGCCCGGGCAGTCAACCTGGCGGCGCAATTGCCTGCAATCATGGATGTGATGAAGTCTTCGGGTGTTCAAATCGGTGAGATTCGGCTGCATGAGAATACCCTGGAAGACGTGTTTATTTCATTGACCGGAAGGAGATTGCGTGAATGAATTTAAAGCGCTTTCTGAGTGTGTTCCGCAAAACCATGTTAGAGCAATTGCGCAGCATTTGGGATTTGTTATTGGTGCTGATATTGGTTCCCGGGTTCATTTTCATGTACTGGTCTTTTATGGGCGGGGGATCGACTTCCTATAAATTACTGGTGGTCAATCAGGATAGCGGAATTTGCCAGGCGGGCGGGAGCAATTCGAGCTGCGCCGAACAGGTGATTGATGCGATGCGCCAATTGCAGTACGCCAGCGGCGCAGAAATGTTAAAAATTGAATATCAGTCCAGCCGGGACGAAGCTGAGGCCATCCTGCGCAACCGCGGCGCGGCGGCATTGATGATCTTCCCGCCAGATTTTACGACATCGCTCAACCGGCTTGAAAAACCTTCAACCGTCACTTTTGTCGGCGATTTGACTAACCCTTACTATTCCGTAGCGGCAATCTTTGCCAATGCCGCACTGGACGATTACACCCGCCTGGTTGCCAATCAGCCGCGGCCGGTTCTGATCGCCGAGGAGATGCTGGGTCATTCGGGGGGGCGCACTGAATTTGAGCTATATGTGCCAGGCCTGTTGATTGCTGCGGTAACGATGATCATTTTCTCGGTGTCTATCGCCGTCGCCCGTGAGGTCGAAAGCGGCGCCCTTCGCCGCTTGCAACTCACCCATGTTTCTTCATTTGAGCTATTAGGTGGGATCAGCCTGGTTTATATTCTCCTCGGATTGCTCTCGATCGTGCTTTCATTTTTGACCGCGTGCGCGTTGGGTTTTCGCAGCCAGGGCCCAATGTGGGTGGCCGTTCTGATCAACGTCCTGACAGCGGTGGCCTCAATCGGTGTTGGAATAATGACGGCCTGTTTTTCGCGCACGGTCGCCCGTGCGGCGATCATTGCCAACTTCCCGCTCCTGATCATGCTTTTTTTCTCCGGGGCGGTTTTCCCGATGCCGCAGTTCACCCTGTTTACCATTGGCGGACGGGCGATTCGCTTGTTTGACCTTATCCCGCAGACCCATGCGGTATTGGCCCTCAATAAGATATTATCATTGGGCGCCGGCTTTGGCGACGTCGTCTACGAAATAGCTGCGCTGTTGATCCTTGCGGCGATCTATTTTCTGTTTGGCGGGTGGCTGTTTAAGAAAATTCAAATGCAGTCCTGATTTTTATAAAAGAATTGAGGCAAGGTAAAATCTAATGTCGAATCAAACAAATTTCTCTCAAATAAAGCGAATATTTAAAGTCGTGAATAAATTCATGCTGTTCATGTGGCGGTCGGGTATGGTCCCTTATATCAACTTTTGGCCGGCTGTGGTTGGGCGCATCATGGTGATTACTCATATAGGCCGCAAGTCTGGCGTGAAACATCAGACGCCTGTCAACTACACTATTTTCGATGAGGATATCTATTGCACAACCATGCCCGGCGCCGATTGGTATCGTAATATAAAGGCCAATCCGCAGGTTGAAGTATGGCTGCCCAATGGGCGCTGGAGCGGTACGGCAGAAGAAGTGCCCCTCGATATGGCGCACCTGTCTATATTTCGACAGGTTTTAATCGATAGCGGTTTTGCCGCTTCAACTTTTGCGGGAATTCACCCGCGTAAAATAACTGACGCTGATCTTGCGGATGCAGGCCGCGGTTATCACCTTTTCCGCATACAACGCGGTGAAGCAATAGGATAGGAACAGCCATCATCATGAATAAAGTTCAGGTTTATATCCAGTTAATCCCGCTTTAAAAAACCGGAGGGTGCGTATGCGGACACACCCTCACTTTCTTGCTCAATGAATGGCTGTTTGAGAAAAACAGATACAGCCTTGATTCCTGAAAGATTTAATTTTGCACTAACCAGTCTTTCGCTTTTTCGATATCTTCAAACAGAACAACATCCTGACCTGAAAATTTAACGGCCAAATCGAATAGTACTTTCCTCGCTCCGCTGTAACCCACGCCAACTGCCGCCGATTTGTGGGCATGCTTTTTGATTTGCGCTGAACCTTTCTTGAGAGCGTCTACTGTTTCAGGCGAGGCCGTCGTTCCGCTTACATCTGCCAGCACCAGCACTGAATCTTCCGGTTCCTGGCAGATTATTTTTCCAGCCTCAGCCACTTCTTGTTTGAAACTGTCTGCGTCTAAATCTCGATAATCACAAAAGAAAATCCTTTTTCCTTGATGGGTTATCCACTGCGATTTCATTCTTATAATGTCTCCTTGGTATAAATGAGTAATATATAACATCAATTATTATTATAATAATATAGATATTATGTTGATTGATTTCAGGCTGTGATGAGAGAAAATTTATAACATTTTTATTCTTGGAGTAAAGGATGTAATTTATTAGTGTAGATATTGTTAAGTTAATGGGAGGTTTCCGATATGAACCAGCAAGACAGCAATTCGCCGCGTAAAAAAGCAAAAAGACTTTTGTGGTTGGACTGGAATATCAGCGGGAAGATTATCACAATTGTGATTGCAGTATTGATCATGACAATGGCCTCTTTAATAACACAAAATTATTTGATATTGTCTCAGCAAACAATAGAGAGAACGGGGGCGAGTCTTATCCAGTTAGGAAATGAAATTCTTCTCCGGGCAGCAGCGAATATCTCAAAATCTGTTAGCAATCTGGAAATCCTGGCGCTATCTCCCACAATTATTGATGCATTGGAAGAAGCCAGCAGTTTACGCCAGGACGTAACAGAAGAGCAAATTGCTGAGTGGGATAATGCCTGGAAAGACGAATCGCCTGCCATTGAGGCGACTGTCGATGAGGTATTAAACAATCCAACAAGCGATTATCTGAGAATTTTCTTGAACCAGTTTCCAGAAGAAGTAGAGGTGTTTTTAACGGACAAAAAGGGTTTGAACATAGCAATGACGGATCGCACCAGCGATTATTTGCAGGCAGATGAGAGTTGGTGGCAGGTCGCATTTAACAACGGAAAGGGCCAGACATTTATTGACGAAGTTGAGCTGGACGCAAGTACTGGCGTTTATGCAATGAATATTGGCGTCCCGGTATTCGACCGTCAGCATAAGGAAGTGATTGGCATTCTGCGCGGCACCCTCGATATTTCTCAAGTTGTTAAAGAACTGGCTGATATTCAAATTGGCTCAACCGGTCGGGTCGTACTAATCAATCGTGATGGCAAAATCATTTTCGGTGGGACCGCCGAACAATTTATGCAGCAGATTCCTCCTGTAATTGATAATCTTATTCAGAAGAATAAAGACGCCTGGATTAAAAACGGTGTTGACCTGGGCGGCAACCCGGCTATTCTGGCGGCAACCTTTCTGAAAGATGAGATGGGTGAATTACTGGGCTGGCGTTTGGTTGTGGATCAGGATATCAGCGAAATTAATCAAACTCTGGTTAATAGTCTGATAACCAGCCTGCTTACTGCAGCAATTGTTGCTATCGTTTTACTGGCGTTCGTTTTCCTGGTCACTTCATTGATATCGAATGCCATGCAGTTAACGACTAAAAAGATTAAGCGATTGGCTGTGGGCGATATGAACGTGATCAATGAAGGCAAAGGTATGGTTGCCAGAATGGTATCGCGTCAGGATGAGATAGGGCAATTGAACCAGGCTTATCAAGAATTATGGCAATATCTGAACGAAGTTGCCTCAGTTGCCGGAAGAGTAGCTCAGGGAGATTTATCGGCAGAAATCCAGGCGCGCTCCGAAGCCGATAGTTTTGGTAATGCTTTCGTGCAGATGTTATCTCGCCTGAAGATTCTGATCGGGCAGGTGAATGATAATATAAAAAATGTGAAACTTGCCTCCGCTCAGCTTGCGAACGCGGCCAGCCAGGCCGGCAATGCCACGGCGCAGATTGCGGCCACCATTCAACAGGTAGCCAGAGGAGTCGCTCAACAAACCGAAGCCGCTTCTCGAACTGCTGTGTCGGTGGATGATATGTCTCGTGTGATCGAAGGGGTTGCCCGCGGCGCTCAGGATCAGGCAGAGGCTGTGTCAAAAGCGTCTGCTGCGACGAATCAGATTTCGACGGCGATAAAACTATTAACCGATAACGCCCGTTCGTCTGTTGCTGGCAGCAGAGAAGCAACGAAGGCGGCGCAAATGGGGCAAGAGGCGGTTAACGAGACGATCCAGGGTATGGAGCGGATTCGTGAAAAGGTGGGCATCTCGACAACTAAAATTGAGGAAATGAGCAACCGTTCTGAGCAGATCGGTTTAATCGTCGATACAATTGAAGACATTGCATCGCAGACGAATTTACTCGCGCTGAATGCGGCTATTGAAGCTGCACGGGCGGGGGAACAGGGTAAGGGTTTTTCGGTTGTGGCCGATGAAGTGCGCAAGCTGGCCGAGCGGTCCAGCGCGGCGACGAAGGAAATTGCCGGATTGATCGTCGATATCCAGAAAGCAATCGCCGAAGCGGTCAAAGCGATGGAAGAAGGATTTGTTGAGGTGGAAACAGGCGTAAAACGAGCCAGCCGATCAGGAGAAGCGCTTCAAGAAATCGTTATGATGATCGAGAGTGTCTTGAATGGCGCAGAAGCGGCAATGGAAGTTGCTAAAGATACGGATGAATTCTCTCATGAACTTATCAGCACAATGGATGCTGTTTCGGCGGTCGTGGAGGAAAATACCGCCTCGGCTGAAGAAATGGCTGCCAGCTCATCTGAAGTGACCCGCTCGGTCGAAAATATTGCCAGCGTCAGCGAAGAGAACAGCGCGGCTGTGGAAGAAGTATCGGCCGGCGCAGAAGAAATGAGCGCCCAGGTGGAAGAGGTCACTGCGGCCGCAGCGTCTCTGGCCGATATGGCGGAATCGCTGCAAAAGGAAGTCAGTATATTTCGTTTGAATGCTTGAAACCTTTGTGAGTTATTAAGTATCGGACAAGGGTTCAAAAACGACGACGCAATTCTTGCCGGCATGTTTGGCCCGATATAGGGCCATATCGGCTGAACGAAGAAGGTCGGGCGGCGTTTTGCCGTGCGCCGGGAAACAGGCAATTCCGATCGATGTTTTGATTGAACCCAGGGTAAGACCCTGGTGCGTTATGACGAGCTGGTTTAAACCGGCTTTCAATTCCTTTGCCCGTTTGCAGCAGTCATCGATTGGCGCATCGGAGAGGATAATAACAAATTCATCTCCCCCATAACGGCAGGCAACATCGCCGCTGCGGATGTGCATCTGGATATAATCGCCCAATGCCTGCAACAACGCGTCGCCGGCGTCGTGGCCGTACTGATCGTTGAACGTCTTGAATTCATCGATATCCATCATTATCAGACCGATAGGCTGCTTTCGGCGGGTCGCCCGGCGCATTTCGAGTAAAAGCATTTCATCCATATAGCGTCGATTGAACAAACCCGTCAGGCTGTCATGAATCGCTTGTGATTGAAGCGTTTCGCGCAGGAAAAGATTGGCCAGGGCGAGCGCAGTGCGTTCGGCGATAATGATGGCAAGTTGTGAAATACGCGGCGGCATTTTGCCGGAACTACCCTGGATATGCAATAGTCCCAGCTCTTCGCCTTGCGAGATCAATGGACAGCAAGTGTATGATTTGGCCGGGTATGGAGTCACATGGCGACAAAGAAGCCCGGTATCGCTGTGCTGAACGATGTGTGTTTTTCCGCGGCGCAGTCCCCAGCAATCTTCAGCGAGTAAAGATGTTTCTTCAATAGTATCTTTTCCCCAGGCAGAGACTTGTTGGTATTTCTGGTTGTTTTTATCGTAAATGTACAGGACCCCGGAATAATCCAGGAAAAATTGTTTGCTGAATTTGGCCGTTACTGAATATACTTCATCGACATTCATACAGCTTTGCAGCATATCGCCCATCTCGTTCAGTAACACGGCCTCTCGGTTACGGTTTTCTAATTCAACAATTGTTTTTTGAAGCTGTTCGTTGGTTGCCTGAAGGGTTTGTTCGGCCATCATCCGGCCAGAGATATCCTGCGTGACGCAGAGATATTTTCCGATCTTTCCATCCGCTTCTCTGATCGGGCGAACATTGGATTCGATCCAGATGTAAGAACCGTCTTTACATTGAACACGGCATTGAAGATAAGCGCTTTTCCCTTTGGATATCTGCTGCTGGAGCATCTCTTTTACAATTCCAATATCTTCAGGGTGAATTCGATCAAAACTGCTCGAACCAATAACTTCATCGGCGCGCCAGCCGTAAACACGTTCTATCGACGGACTGGCGAATGTCATTATCCCATCGGCGTTATAGAGCTCGATAATATCTGAGGAAGAATCGGCCAGCAAATGGTATTTCGCTTCGCAATCCATCAATGCTTTGGCAATCGTCTGGCAGCGGATTGCCGCCCCGATAATGCTGCCAGCTAATTGAATGGCAACAACCTGTTCCATCGGCCAGTCGTGAGGCTCCTCAACATCGACGAAACTCAATATCCCCCAGATTTTAGCGTCTACAAGAATAGGTATGAGCAGAATGGATTTAATATCCTGTTCCGCCAGCTCGTTTCGCTCGGCCTCCGAAAAATCCTGTGTCCGTAAAAATACTTTTTCACCGGCAGAAATTCGTTGATGCCATCGCACAAAACAATTGGCAATAAATGCCAACGTCGAAGTAAGCTGCCTTTTATGATGGAGTGCAATATCAGGATTGGTCCAGTTGCTTAACAGAACTGCTTCTGCAGTGGCTGGGTTTCGGTAGAGGGATTTAAATACGAGCGCATAACTGACGCTGCTTATTTCGCCGATCGATGCCATTAACGTATCGAGGCGCTTTTCGATTGAGTCAGCGTTTAAGATTTCATCGGCTGCTGATTGAACAGCATCGAGAATTGCATAAGGTCTTGGTTTTAAGCCAGAACCCGTTTCCGCCTTGTCTTTCGATTTCCCTCTATGCTTGCTCATATAAACGTTATTTTATCCGAAAATTCTCAATTAGTCATCTGATTTTCTATATTATCGTCCGATATTCATAAAATCGTTAATTGTGTTAGTGTATTCTTGTTTCTGTAGGATTTGAACCTTAACAAAAGTTGTAGGTCAG
>CAZDAW010000113.1:0-10715 GCA_964503685.1 uncultured Anaerolineaceae bacterium
AATGGCTACGGGGTCTGGAATTTTCACCCGTTGACAAACCGGGTTTTTGGGAGCAGGCCGGATATCACAATGACGCAGACGTTTGGAAAGAGGAACGATTTGGTTAATCTATTGGGTTACAATGCGACTTTTGAGTTGACATTTCGTAATAAAGATAAATGGATATTGCTTAACATAAGGAGATCTTTATTATGGGAATCTTAACCTGGATCGTCTTCGGGGCATTAGCTGGTTGGGTGGCGAGCATCATATTAGGACGCAGCTCGCGCATGGGCTGTATCTCTAATATTGTAGTGGGTATTCTGGGTGCAATAATTGGCGGTTTTTTGATGAGTTTCCTGGATTCTTCAGGGATAACTGGCTTTAACCTGAGGAGTTTTTTTGTGGCGGTACTTGGCGCTGTTATCCTGCTCGGAATAACTGGCTGGTGGTCTCGACGTAGGTGATGTTTGTACACAATAAAGAGGGTTATTTGTCCATGGAACCAATTATTGTAACAGATGAATGGAAAGCAACATTTCCGGGTGCATCGGTTGGCATTTTATCTATGGGTGGGGTTAGCAATCCGGTAGATTGTCCCGCGCTTGAAGGAAGAAAGAAAGCACTCGAAAATAATTTGCGAGAAAAATTTGCCGGGAGAATGAAAACCGATTTACTAAATATGGATACGGTTAAAGTATATGATTCATATTACCGTAAATTTAAGAAAACATATCATGTACAGCTCCAATTAGAAACGATAATTTTCAAAGGAAAGCCTATTCCACATGTAGCAGCCTTGGTCGAAGCCATGTTCATGGCTGAAATTGAGAACCAGCTCTTAACTGCCGGGCATGATCTGGACGCGCTTGAATTACCGGTTACGTTGGATGTTTCAGAAGGCGGTGAACGGTATATGCTTTTACGCGGCCAGGATGAAGAACTCAAACCAGGCGATATGATGATGTTTGATAAGAAGGGGATTATCTCAAGTATTATTTATGGACCTGACCGACGGACGCAAATTACCTCATCAACCCATAAGGTAATGTTTGTAACATACGCTCCAGCAGGAATTAGTGAAAGAATGATTCTGCATCACCTGGAGACAATTCAGGATTATGTTTTGATAATTTCTCCACAAGCGGAAGTGATTTTCAAAAAAATATATACGTCTAATTAATACCTTTGGATTGCTTTTCAAGTTGTTGCGCCAGATCTACATTCACTGGCGCTTATTGCTTAATGATGGTTTTTTTAATAAATGATGCAGAAGATATATTTGAAACAGATTATCTGCCATCATGTTTCTTAAAATAGTTACAATCCATCAATAAAGAATAGGTCAGGCTTATAATAGCAGATGTTTTAAAAGATCATATATAAGATATTGTTGGTGTTTAAGGAATAGTTTATGGGACCGCTTGCCGCACTTTTAACATCCATCTGTTGGGCTTTTTCATCAATTTTTTTTAGCGCTGCCGGTAAGTCGGCCAGTTCTGTGATTATCAATCGTATTCGACTTTTGTTAACCTCCCTTCTTTTACTGGTAACTCATTTTGTGATCCAGGGGAGTATCTTACCGACCAATTCCGATTGGGGTCATTGGTTTTGGCTTGGGATTTCTGGCATTGTGGGATTAGCGCTGGGAGATGCTCTATTGTTCCAGGCCTACGTGATGATTGGCCCCCGACTTACAACTTTAGTTATGGCCAGTGTTCCGGTTTTCAGCACAATCATGGCTTGGATATTATTAAACCAGAAGCTTTCAATTATTGAAATATCTGGAATTTTTTTGACAGTGGGCGGCATTTCATGGGTAATTCTTGAAAATAATGGCAATGGTCATGATCACCGTGATAGACGCCACCAGGTTTATGGTGTTTTATTTGCGTGCGGCGCTGCTGTTTGTCAGGCAATGGGCCTGGTGCTTTCCGGTCGGGGCCTCTTGGGCGGCTTTCCTCCTCTCTCTGCTGTTTTAATCCGGATATTGGTTGCAATGATAGTAGTCTGGCTTGAGGCAATAATTCGCGGCCAAGTTGGCGCTACCGTGAACATGGCCAAAAATACATCTGTCTTAAAATATGTTACGCTGGGGAGTATTGTGGGGCCATTTATTGGCGTATGGTTATCCATGATTGCCGTTCAGCAGATTCGAGTTGGTATTGCTTCTACTCTAATGGCATTAACTCCGATATTTGTTCTACCCTTGTCTAGGATATTTTTTAAAGAAAATATTTCATTTCGAGCGGTCTTTGGAACTCTGGTCGCTCTTATCGGCGTTGCAATAATTTATATATTACCTGTTTGATAATAAATAAAGAAGGTCACTTTTTCAACCGGCTGGCATAGACACCAAGAGCTATCGCGCCGATCAATAATATGCCGCCTATAATTCCTAATAAGGGGGAATTGTTTCCTTCCTCTTGATTTGTCGGGGCAGTCGCTGAATTTTGTTGCGCCCCAAAATCCAGATAGGTTTCATCTCCCGCTATAACCTTTAAAGCATAATTCATTGCAGTGGTTGGATTATATCCATCAGGAACTGCCACGCTGATATTGTAGTCACCTTCAGGGACTTCTTCCACACAAACCGGATCGGTTCCTTCCAGAGAATTTTTTGTCAACGAGATTTTCCCCAGGCGATCGGTCAGACTGATGGCAGCATTAGGTATGCTGACCTCCGTAGATTGCCGGACTGCATCACCATTAATATCATCGAACACAAGAATACATACTGTGGCGTTACCATTATTCATTGGCGTAGGCGTGGGTATCGATGGATCAATGGTTGGGGTCATATCTGGCAGTGGCGTAGCCGCCGGCTTTTCTACAAAACCCAGGATGAGATCATCGCCCGGCGTCAAAGTGCAATCTGCGTCGAGTTTATTCAAGGCTTTCAATTGGTCTTGCGAAACACCAGTGATAGCTGATATTCGCCAACAACTATCTCCGGGTTGTACAATATATACTATTCGTCCATCCGCTCCCGCTGTTGGTGTGGGAATTGTTGCTCCCTGCTGAGACGGAGTGGCTATTGCAGTCTTTAGAGGGCTGATAAGAAGGAAAACCAACAGAGTGAGACTCAAGACCATCAATATATTTTTTCTCATAGCAGTCACCAGTTTTTATTATAACATTGGTTTTTCGAGGCAAATATCATTAATTGAATTACAATATGAAGGTGTGTTGATTTTGATTGCCAGGTTAAGGAATTGTATTAAGGCAATGCTTTTCCACCTGTTTATTTATTGAAGATGTAAAAGTTGTTTGGAGAATTATTTTTATATCCTTTTGGGCATTACAGGCCCGCGCACAGACTCAAATAGAATCTTCTGTTGAAGCAGGCCTTATAAAATACTAACACATTATACGGAGGTAATATATGCAAACCACAACATTTAGAGGTCGGGATTTCTTGGCCGAAACAGATTATACTCGCGAAGAGATTGAAACTATTCTGAGCGTTGCGGAAGATTTGAAAAAGGATCGGGCGAAAGGTGTTCCTCATGACCATATCTTACGCGGTAAGACGCTCTTCATGATTTTTTATAACCAATCTCTCCGCACTCGTAATTCATTTGAGGCCGGTATGACCCAGTTGGGAGGACATGCGCATTACCTGGATCCATCCAAGATTTACACCCCGGCAATGGAAGGACACGAAATTGCTTATACCACTGAACGCGTTTCAGATGTGGCGCGTGTACTTGACCGCATGGGTGATGCGATCGCCATTCGTTGTTATGGCGACCCCGTTGAATGGGAGTATGGTGGTTCTCATGCCATGCTACGGGAATTTGCTCGTTGGGCCGGCATCCCAGTCATAAACATGGAGGATGACATTTACCATCCATGCCAGGGACTTGCAGATATTTTAACTGTCAAAGAGAAATTTGGCGGCTTTAAAGGCGTTAAGTTCACTATGTCTTGGGCATATTCACCGAGCGTCCATAAACCCCGCGCTGTACCTCAATCTGCTATTCTCTATGCAACAATGATGGGTATGGAAGTTACCCTGGCGCATCCAAAAGGGATGGAGCTTGATCCGAAAATCATAAAACAATGTGAAGATTATGCTGAAAAGTATGATGGTTCATTCCGTATCACCGATGATTTCAAGGGCGCAATGGAAGGTGCTCATGTTGTTTATCCAAAGGCCTGGTGTGCAACTCCAATTTTCCAACCGCCTGTAGGTAAATCTGACGCGAAGAAAACCCAGGAAATCTTTGACCAGTACAAAGACTGGATTTGCACAAAAGAGATTATGGATATCGCAGATAAGAATGCCATTTATTTGCATTGTTTGCCTTGCGACCGTGGCTATGAGGTCACCAATGAGGTGATTGATAAGACATCTGGACCTGGATGGGTTTCCGCTGTCTTTGATGAAGCAGAAAACCGTCTGCATGTTCAGAAAGCGGTTATGAGTCTGGTAATGTAGCGTATTCACGATGGCGTGAGCGGCATATAAAATTCATACCGGTTACTTTTCAAGTGATCGGTATGAATTCCTGGTTCTTTTTTGCACTTCCCGTTTTTTATATAATAAATTACTGGTAATTATTTGGCCCAAATCATTGTATTCATAGAAATTGCCAATTTAGGAGATGTCGATGAAAATTGAGTTCACATTGAATGGCGAAGTGATGGGTGTGGAAGTTCCTCCAGACCTTACCTTGTTGGATATGATACGTGATTATTTGAAATTGACTGGAACGAAATGCGGTTGCAATATCGGGGAATGTGGCGCATGCTCAGTGATTCTGAATGGCAAGTTAGTAAAATCCTGTATGATACAGGCCCAGCGGGTTAATGGATGCAGCATTGTTACTATTGAAGGTGTTCATGCCCCTGATGGGGGGCCAAACGATTTACAACAAGCCTTCTTGAGACATGGCGCAACCCAGTGTGGCTACTGTACGCCAGGGATGATTCTTGCCGGAGAAGCGCTGCTTGCAAAAAATCAGACGCCGAGTCAGGAAGATATTAAAAAGGCGATTTCCGGGAATCTTTGCCGTTGTACAGGATATCAACAGATTATTGATGCAATTGCGGAAACAGCTCAACAGCGCTTGGCTAATCATGGAAATAAAATTCAACATTCAAGTATAAATTCGGGAGGCGACCAATGAGTGGTTTAAAATATATTGGAAAGCAAAATTCGCCCGAAGATGGACTGGATAAAGTGATGGGACGGGCAAAATATGTGGGTGATATCCAACTTCCCGGAATGTTATATGCCCGAGTTTTGCGCAGCCCGGTTCCGCATGCCCGCATTAGAAATTTGGATGCGACCCCTGCCTTGAAAATTTCCGGGGTGAAAGCGGTTATTGTTGCAGATGATTTTATCGAGCACGGTAATTTTGGTTGGCCGGTAAAGGACGCTTATATTCTTGCATGGAAAAAAGTCCGTTATGTAGGAGACCCGATCGCGGCCGTTGCTGCGACCAGCGAGGAAGCCGCTCTGGAAGGTATACGCGCCATCAAACTGGATTTGGAAGAATTACCCGGGGTTTTCGATCCATTGCACGCAATGGACTCTGGCGCGCCGCTTATACCTGATGTGGCGCCAATTGATCAAGGGAACTTATTAAATACACATCTTGTCCGGAATGGGGACCCGGACCCAATTCTGGAACAATGCGAGGTAATCCTGGATGAGACTTATAATTTCGCTCACCAGGAGCATGCCTATTTAGAAACAGAGGGCGCTCTGGCAATTCCAGATTCAGATGGCGGGATCATGGTTTATGCCAACGATCAAAGCCCATTTATTAACCGAAATAATTTGATGATGGTACTGGGACTTCCTGAAGAGAAGGTCCGGGTAATCCAACCACCTGTCGGCGGTTCTTTTGGCGGCAAAGATGACATCGGTTATCAAACTGCAGCTCAAGTATCTGCTTTGGCATTGAAAACCGGATGTCCAGTACGCTTGATTCTGGGGCGTGAAGAATCGATGATGGCCTCGTATAAGCGAGAAGCGATGCAAATTCATCTTGTCCTGGGCGCTAATAAAAAAGGTGAGTTGCAAGCGTCCAAAGCAGATTTGGTTGTAGATAGCGGCGCTTATGCATCAATGTCGCCTCTTGCGTCGTGGCGTGCCACGATGCATGCTGCGGGCGCCTATCGCTATCGGGCTGCAAGTGTTGATACTCAAGTGTACTACACCAACAATGGTTACTGCGGCGCTTTTCGAGGTTTTGGAAACACCGAGGCCGTTGCCGCTATCGAACAGGCAATTGATGAATTAGCTTATCGCCTCCAGATTGATCCGATTGATTTTCGTTTGATGAATTGCTTAAAAAAGGGCGATCGAGCTTTTACAGGTAATTTGATAGATCAAGAAGTCAGTTTATCTGATTGTTTGAAGTGGGTGCGAGACAAATCGGATTGGCTAACAAAACGGGAACTCTATTCAAAACAGACGGGAAAGGATATCCGAAGAGGCATAGGTGTTGCCTGTTATTTTCATGGTTGTAGCCTGGGAGGAGAAGGAGCCGATTATGCTACGACTGTTTTACGAATCGAAAATGATAATACCATAACCCTTGCTTCAGGTTTAACAGACTATGGTCAGGGTAGCCGTACTGTATTCACGCTTATTGCGGCGGAAACCTTAGGGGTAAATACAAGCCGTATTCACATGCTGCGTCCTGATACCCAAACTGCAATAGAATCTGGTCCCACAGTTGCTTCCCGCTGTTCGATGTTAGGAGGGAATGCCAGTCACATAGCGGCTCAGAAATTAAATCAATTAATCACCTGGGCGGCCGCTGATGCTTTTGCGTGTGCACCAGAGCAGATATTTAGAGAAGGGGAGTTGTTTATCAGTCCTAAAGAAGAAACATTGACTTTTGATGAAGTTGTCCAACATGCCCGAAAAATGGGATTGACTTTATCGGTTCAGGGCAAGTGGAAGATGCCAGAATTTAAATGGGACTTTGAAAAAGGTGAAGGGATACCCTATCATTGCTACGTGTTTGGTGCACAAGTTGCGGAAATCGAAACGAATCTGAATACGGGGATGACTAAAGTGTTGAATGTTTGGGCAGCCCATGATGGCGGGACGATCATTTTTACGCAGGGCGCAATTGGACAAATGTACGGTGGTATTGCTCAAGGGATTGGCTATGCTCTTAAAGAAAATATCAAGTATTATCAGGGTTATCCAAATTGCTTGAATTATGATCGATATTTAATTCCAAGGGCTTCTGATATGCCAGCAATAGAGATAAATTACATCCAAAATGACTATCCAGAGGGCCCCTATGGTGCAAAGAATCTCGCTGAACCAGTGATGATTGCTACAACACCTGCCATCGCAAATGCCCTGTTTCAAGCAACAGGTAAACGTTATCGCTCGGCGCCATTTAATCCAGGAGGTGCTGCTTCAGAGCAGAATCGTTCTTTAGATGAAATGGTCTCAGCTTGCAGGAAGGCGCTCGGCTTTTCTGTATAAAAATATTTTCATAGGATTAATAGAAAATTAGCGCGATTTTTATTTCGTGAATCTCTTATGATCAGTATAATCTTAAAAACTCGCCAATTGTTGGCGATTGGCTATGATCGTTTAAGGTTATACTATGAAGCGTCGTTATAAAAATGGCCTGGCAATAATAATCGCGCTATTTTCACTTCTTCAACAAGGTGTTAGCTCAGGGCAATCTACCGCCGAGATGTTGGAATTTAATGGAAAATCAATCGCGTATGCAAATACAGCAGCGATTTCTGCCAACGTGGTTGAAGAAGAATCTGTGAAATCCTTTTTCAAAAAAATTGATGAGTATAATGCGGATAGCGGCTCAAATCGCAAAATCAGCCTTGCGGGACAAGAATCGCTGGAAGAATTAAGTGACTCTTATATAGTGGATAAATCACGAGAAGATTTAGACGTAAACCAGATATTTAATTCAAAAACAGATGAATTGTCTTTTGAATTTGGGAATACTGGTGTATCGGATTGGTTTGGCGTGACCACCAGTATTATTCAGTCAAATGGTAAGAATATTGGATCAAGGTCTGACCGTTCTTCTCTTTCGACAGATGGTCGATATGTTGCCATTGAGTCGGATTTGAATGACCTTGTTGAAGGAGACGTAAACGGTTGTAGGGATATCTTTGTTTTCGATCAACAAAATAAAAAAATCGAGATAGTTTCAGTTTCTTCAGAGGGCAGGCTTGGTAATGGCGATTCCCGATCTCCAGTACTTTCGGGGGATGGACGTTTCATCGCCTTTGAATCGACGGCAAATAACATGGTTGATGGGGATAATAATAATAACTCGGATATCTTTGTCCATGACCGACAAACCGGGAAGACAGAATTAGTTTCAGTCACATCGGATGGCTTGCCCGGAAATCGTATTTCACGTTCACCTTCGATTTCCCAGGATGGGCGATTTATTGCGTTTGAGTCTGAATCATTTAATTTGGTCAAAAATGATAATAACAATGTCGCAGATATCTTTGTTTATGATCGTCTGACAAAAGTGACGCGATTAATCTCTTTATCATCCTCAGGCAGTCAGGCAAATGGGGCTTCTCGTTCACCCTCGATCTCTGCAAATGGTCGTTTTGTTGCTTATGAATCAAATGCTGATAATTTGGTTGATACTGGATTTGTGAAGGGGGTGGGATGGATAAAATTAATTTTTGTATATGATTTAGTGACCGGAATAACTGAGTGTGTAACCGTTTCGTCGGAAGGATTTATTGCCAATAATTCGTCAAACTCTCCTGCCATATCTGGCGATGGACGTATGGTGGCATTTTGGTCTGTCGCCGATAATTTGGTGGATTTAGATACAAATGGAATGGCTGATGTCTTCATCCGCGATCGTTATCAAGGGATCACCAGAAGAATTACGATGGGGTATGATGGGTTACAATCAAACGGTCAATCGTGGTATGCCCCGAAAATTTCTGCTGATGGAAATTATGTTACTTTCACTTCCAGCGCCAGTAACCTTGTTCCAAATGATACCAATAATATGGCGGATGTATTCATCTTTGATGTTCAGGCTAATAACTTAAGTCGTGCTTCAATTGCCGCCGATGGTTCACAGGCCAATAAAGGTTCTGATTCTCCATCTATTTCGGCTGATGGACGGTTTATTTCGTTTACGTCGTATGCGGATAATTTAGTTAGGGGTTCTTTGGCGGGTAAGGGAATCTATGTGTTTGATCGGAATTATGAGAATCGATTGTTTACACTATCGAACCAGGTGATGAACAGTGATTTTCAATCAAATATTCAAGAATCGTATGAGACCAACAGGAAAATAGTTGCCGAAGATATTTTAGATTACCAGGTTGTGTCGGCTGATGGACGATATATAGCTTTTTGTTCGAGTTCCAATCGTTTTGTGGAAAATGACACAAATGATTCTATGGATGTATTTGTTTATGATTTACATTCCAAGGAGATAGAACTGGTTTCTGCTTCCCCAAATGGGACGCTGGGAAATGGCGATTCTAATTCTCCCGCAATCTCGGCTGATGGGCGTTTTATTGCCTTTAGTTCATCGGCTGATAATCTGGTTATTGACGATACGAATGGATTAAGAGACGTATTTGTCAAAGATCGTATAAGTGGTTACGTGTGGCGTGTTTCAGCTGCTGCGAATGGGGAGCAGGCAAATGGCGTATCGAATAACCCAACGATTTCAGCAAACGGCCGATACATAGCATTTGAATCGGCTGCCAGTAACCTTGTTGCCAACGACACGAATGATGTATTTGATATTTTTGTTTTTGATATGGTGACAGGAAAAACGGAACGAGTTTCATTATCCTCTTCTGCGGAGCAGGCTAATCTTGGTTCTGTCAACTCTTCAATTTCAGCAAATGGGCGCTTTGTTGCTTTTGCTTCTTGGGCTGGAAATCTGGTTAAAAATGATACAAATGATGCCTGGGATATTTTTGTTCACGATCTCCTGAATGGACACACCTATCGCGTTTCAGTTGCATCAAGCGGCGTTCAGGCTAATAAAGATTCCTGTCTGGATTCTCATTGTGTCTCAATTTCATCAGATGGCAGATATATCGCATTTGAGTCATTAGCCACTAACCTTGTGGAAAATGATACCAATAAAAGTAAGGACGTCTTTGTTCATGATTTGGAAACGCATCAAACAGAACGGGCTTCTGTAAGCAGTGATGGTTTTGAAGGAAATTCAAAATCGTATGGCGTTGCAATCTCGTATGATGGACGTTTTGTGTCATTTATTTCTTCAGCAGATAATTTGATTGAAGAAAATGGTGTACAAGGTAAAATGGTATATTTCCGCGATCGAAAAAAAGCAACAACCATGAGCGTCAATCAGCCTTCGGCTGATGGAATACAGGAAGGATTGGTTACGGCAAGTACCACAATAATGATTGGCTCTCAACAGCAGAATCGCGGTTTTTATGTAGCGGATTCAATTCAGGGGGATGTAAGTAGTAGTGGAAATATGAACTTAAATCATTAATCTCGTTTGACAGAAACAATTTAACTCAAGTTGCCGCTTGACAATCATCTCAGCGTTCGTCGCTGCGAGAAGGGCGCTTTTTTGCCCGATAAGCAGTCTCAACGTCAAAATTCGAGATTGCCACGCCTCGGCATTCTATTGAAGCTTGAAGTAACATCCAGGCGGCAGCTCGGAGTAATTTAACTTGACAAAATAGAACGTATGTTCTATACTGAATACAAATCGTATTCAGTATCGTTTTGTTTTGGAGGATAAAAT
>CAZDAW010000114.1:0-10683 GCA_964503685.1 uncultured Anaerolineaceae bacterium
ATCAGGTGAGGCGGGCCGGGAAACAGCCGGCCCACCGCAATCCCCCTTACGAAAGAGTCTATTGACTGACCAGCCAGTCCTGCGCTTCTTCGCGGGTCTTGAAATTGATCAGATCGCGTTCGGTGCTGCGTTCCACGCCGGTTTTGGTTACTGCCAGCAGGCCTTCGGCCCCCACCACTGCCGACGCCTTCACGTAGGGTTTGTTGTGGGCTACATACTCTTTCAGTGCGGCGGTGACTTCCATATTGAAACCCATCTGGGTAATGTCGGTGAGCGTCAACGCGCTCTGTTTGGGCTGCCCAGCGATCACCTGCTGGGCTTCCTTCATCACATCGGGCACTTCAGTGGCCCTCAAGTGCGAGAAGTCGATCAATAATATCTGTTTGTCTTTATGAGTGATAAACTTTATCCTTTCCATGCTTGTCTCTCTTGTTGATAAATAATTGGGGATACTCCGATAAAAAGCAACAGATCACTACTAAAACAACGACCCGGTGGAACGAATTGATTTAAAACAAAATAAAGAAGTATTGTCTATACATTAAAATCCAGTATAACAACTTCCTTAGGGAAACCAATTAAATACCCATTAATATTCACTTCAGGCCAAAGGATAGTCAAAAGCTGATACTTCGATTCTGCCAGGGCTTGTCCCTTCCTTGATAACCTTGATGTCGTTTTTAGGAATCTTGAGATGCCTTAAAACGATGCTGATCCCGATATAGCGCTTTTTCGTGATGTTATGGAGTTGAACAAAACGAGTGCCTGTACTCAGCGGCACAACCTCGATCCCGCCAAGCCGATGAGATATCACCGGTCGCACGTCGAAGTTTTTGTCGAGCATTTGCATTTTATGAAATAGATCATACTCCAACTGACAGGTCCTGTCATTCGTGTGGCCGTCAATGATGATTTCCTTCATGTCGTTTGCCATAGCTGAATTCCCTTTCTTTTTATCTATTCATCTGATCATTTCCAAAACAATCGATGATCGTCGGTAAAACAGCAAGGCTCGTCATTAATATTATACAGTTCGAGTAGTTCCATTTTCAATGTTAAGAGCAGCCTGACCGTTCCCTTTTTCGGTGTTTTTACGCTCCAGGTATCAGAATTTATGGGGAAGGCACAAAATGCTAGGGGATGGTACCGGAGAAAGTTTCGCTTGTTTTTGAATTACACCAGAAGAGGTTTTCATCGTTGCTCCGGCAACTGTAGGAAAAATTGGCCATTCCTTCATCAGAAGTCCTATTAATCAACTTTCCGGTTCCCTCATACGAAATTTTCCAGACCGCTACTGGAGTGGATGCATCCTGTCCAAACTTAATCGATCCAGACACAGTCGTTTCGTACCCGAATCCAAAATTACCGGATTGGTAATCGTTGGTTCCATTTTTAATTTCTGCGATTTCATTTTCGGATGTTAAAAACTTTGAACGTTCAATTTTCACACTTCCTGATCACCGTCCCATCTGGATTGAATGTAATATCGGGGATACATAAATTGGTCACCCGAGATAATTCTCCCCCGGCGTCAACTCGATCGGATTGGATATTGGCATAGTCGATAGGGGGCAGAGGGGCAAGCGGAGGCTGGGTGGGCATGGGGGTTGGCGAAATTGTCGGCGTAGGTGTGGCATCCCCGGCCACCTCAAAAGTGGTTGTCATTGTATCTCCACCCATTTCCGGAGTACACGAAGCTAGGTAGATTCCCTGATGGATATCGCTATCTGGTTGGATAACACTGAAGGGTAAAAGCTTTACAGCATATTCCGCCTTATTCATTACAACATCAATCTTGCCAATTTGTCCTTTGGCGCCGCCTAGTCCGTAATACTCACATATAATGTCGGCGTACTTTTTGTTCATTTCCCAATAAGCTGAAGAATAATTGACCTCAAGTGTGAAATCATTTCTACCAACAAGTGGATCGACATTGCGATCATCAATGCCTGGATACATATATTCGTCCTTTTCCATAGGGTTATTGCACGCCAGCGCCGGCAGAATCAACAAAAAAGACAACCATCAACAGACGCGCTTTCATGACGACCTCCCGATGATTCAGAAATAAATTGATGTCTGGTAATGAATATAAATACTTTAATGCAGTCTGAAGCCTACTGATTCAGTACAACGTGTAGAATAAATAACAATCACCCATCCTTCTTAGGATACCCTTATTTCTGGATCAACTCGACGCTCGCAACCTTCGAAAATGGAATAAACACCAATATCCCTTCATCCGCCTGACCGAGCAGCCCTTCCAGGTCATGACTCCAACTCGCCGGGCCTTTTTTGGTGTTCGTGTTGAGCGAGCCAGGGAAAAGCATGGCAGTTTTCGTCGATCCATTTTTATAAACCAGACGAACATTACAATTGGGTGTTTTACATTCTGTGTCAAATTCAATACGGCTCAGTTCTTTAAGAGGTGCTCTTTCCTCGGCGCCTTCCGAGCCGGTCACCACGGCGTCATCCTTATACCAGCGAAAAGGCCATACCGAATACATCCCCGTCCAACAGGTTGAAGGGAAACGGGCGAAGCTGAGGTTGATTGTATACACAGTTTTGATTTCGCCGGCCAGACCGGTAAGTCTTAATTCCCACAGCGGAGCTAAAGGTGCCAGTGAATACTGTTGGACAGGTTGATAGCTTTGTATATCACCAATAGCCACCTTCATGTTAAATGGATAATTTTCAAACGTTATCTCTGCTTCGTCTTCAACTGTGCCTGCAGGACAAAGTTCATCCGTCACACAGGGAAGAGTCAATTTTTCCCCCGCTTGATTGAATCCATGTTGACGCAGCCAGTCATGCTCTACCCAATATTGAACGACGCCGGTATCCAGCATCATGCTAGAGGTAATGCTGGTCGGATCGGCGCCGTATGCCCCGGCTTCCGGTCCACCATCGTTAAAATTGAGCAATCGAACTTCCCAAACATCCCCTGAAGCAAGGCTGAGTTTTCCCACAGTCGGTTTTACATCCGGGTCAGGTAGAGGTGGGCTGCTTGTCGAAATGCTTGCGATATTTTCACTTTGAATATCAATGTGAATACCCGGGTATTCAGCCGCTTTTCCTAAAAGATTACCGCCGTATACAACAAATTGGTGATCACCCGCCTCCAATGCCAATTCACCTTTATTCTTTACAGATAAAGCTGAGAGTCCGTTGCCATCTATTCTATTCACCTTCAGTGGATTTGCAGCTCCCCCATTAAGTACTAAATCATATACATCTAGGGTAATCCCAATCTCGTCTGAAATGCGCCAGACACGCCGGTTATCCGGGAGTTTTTGCGGTGATAACGCCATTTGTGGCTGGAGCAGATAGATATCTTTCAGCGGAGCGCTAATCGTGCCAAAAACGCTACTTCCCTGGATAACCTTATCATCCGTAAAAGTCAAGCCTTTTAAGACTGCACCGCTACTCATACTCAATTCAAACATATCCGGGGATTCAGCCGGACGGTATAGCCTTTGAATTTGGGTAAGTGTAATCATCAGAGCAAATTTTCCGAGATGCAATGTGATCTCCTCGGAGAGATTCGCCTTCAATTTATCCAAGCCCAATTGCTGCCCACAAGCCGAAATTATCTCCCATTGACGCGGTAATGTCTCTTCTTCAGGTTTTGCACCTTCAAAAGTAATCTCCTGCACCTCGGATAATTCTACGCTCGTTCTGGTATCGCCTTCACTACCGGTTAATATAGCGCTCCCCGGCAACATCGCCAGTGTTTTACCGCTTGCGATCAATTCCAGACTGTCGTCTGCAATGCGGCTGATTTTCTGGATATTTTCCAATGCCAGATACTGCAATTCCAAATCGGGACAGGGTGGAACACCTGTTAATTTACCACTCGTACTTAACGGAGAAGCCAGGTCTTTCACCTCGCCGTTCAACAATTTGACTTTCGCCGCTGTCGGCGCTTTACCCGGAATGCGGGTTGGATATGGCAAAGGCGTCACCGTTTCCGCCTTGCGCACCGGCGGTAGAGCAGGATAATCAGCTGTGTTTCGGGCAATCTGCTTCGTCGAAGAATCTGCCTGTATACCTGGTTCACTCCTCCCACAAGTCGAGACGCTCAAGATAAAAAACAAGATAAGAATAACCAAACAAACCCGATACATGGCCACACCTCTATACCGTGTAAAAATATTATACGAAGTTGAGGTTATCAGGTCAATCAGGAAAATGACGATACATTTTCCACTGGCAGTCTCGTTGACAACGGGCAGGTTTGTGAGAGTCTCTGCACCCTGATATAATCAAGGCTATCTTAATGCAGGAGCGCTGCAAATGAATAATTTACTTTATGAAAGTGAAACGCATATCCTTGATGCAGAAACACGAGGTAGATTATCAGGCAGCTTTATCGAGCTGCCTGACGGCTTCACCCATTACGAACTGGCCGGGCCGCCGGAAAAGCGCCCGGTGGTGCTGGTGCATGGTTTTTCGTCGCCTATGTTCATCTGGGATCCCACCTTCGAGGGATTGGTTAAAGCCGGTTATCGCGTCTTGCGCTACGATCTGTTTGGGCGAGGTTATTCTGACCGCCCGGAGTTGAACTATAATATCGACCTTTTCGATAAGCAACTGGGCGATCTGCTGACTGCGCTTAAGATTGAAGATGCTGTCGATCTATTTGGGTTGTCGATGGGCGGGCCGATTGCGGTCAACTTCACTGCCCGCCACCCACAGCAGGTGCGCAAACTGGGATTGGTTGACCCGGCCGGTTTTCCGATGAAGAGCGATGCCGGCGTCTTCTTGTTAAAAATCCCCCTGCTCGGCGAGAGTATGATGAACAAATATGGCGAGCAGATGCTGGTGGCCGGTTTGATGGACGATTTTCATCACCCGGAAAACTATCCCGATTACACCGCCAAATACGTCAAGCAATTGAAATATCGCGGCTTCAAGCAGGCAATCCTTTCCACTATCCGCAATAACGTCACATCAGGATCAGCGCAGGCTTATCGTCAGGTTGGTCAGCAGGAGCGTGACATCCTGCTCATCTGGGGGCAGGAAGACAGGATTATTCCTTTCAGTGTGTGCGAGAAAATTCGCGCTGCCCTGCCCCAGGCTGAGTTTCACCTCATTGAAGATGCCGGCCATATCCCGCATTACGAAAAACCAGAAGTGGTCAACCCCCTTATAATAAAATTTTTGGAGAAATAACCAGGCGATAGAAAGGAGCAGCGCCATGAAAATTTTAGCCCTGGAGAAGGACGTACCCGGCGTACAGGACGAAGATTTCAAACCACACTTGAAGGCAGAAGCTGCCCGTGTGTGGGATCTGTATCAGGCGGGCGTCATTCGCGAATTATACTTTCGCGCCGACGAGTATAAAGCCGTACTCATCCTCGAATGCGAGGATGTTGAGGCAGCCAACAAAGCCTTGGACACTTTGCCTTTGGTTAAAGAAGGCTTAATCGCCTTTGAGATCATCCCCCTGGTAGCTTACCCCGGTTTTGCCCGCCTCTTCTATCCCGATACCCCGGTTGGCCTGACGCCTTACTAGATTGATGACTTTCACCTGGTCAACCACTCCGGGTCGGGCGGAAAAGTCGAGGTGATCCGGCTGGCAACAGGTTCTTTAATCTTCCCCAGAAATAACAACCAGCGAATTGTATCCCTGAGCGATTCTTCAGCCCCTTTGGGTTTGACGCCGAAGGTACGGCTGGTGAGGGTGCAATCGAAATAACCGTACCGCCCGACAAGATCGTGGACAATACCGCGGTCATAAGGCGGTTCGGCGTTGACAGCCCGGTATGCAAAGGCGATAATCCCTGCCAGAAATTCGGCAAAAGGCCCATGCAAACGATTGCGGATCGGAGCAACCCCCGTCATTTCCTTCAAGAGGATTGCCAGCTTATCCATATCCATATTTTCTCCGCCGATAATATAACGCCCGCCGGGTTCACCGCAATCGACTGCGGCGGCATGTACTTCAGCTACATCGTTCACGTTTACAAAATTAGCTCCACCCACCCACAGCGGCGTCTTGTGATTGATGAAATCCAGAATGGACTTCATCGAGGGAGTAAGGCGGTAATCATAGGCGCCGATCACCTGCGTTGGGCACAGACGGATGGTCGGGATGCCGTATTGCTCAGATAAACGCAATGCCTCGCGTTCGCTGCGCGTTTTGGCAACGTAATAAGGGCAAAGCGGATCGTCATTCCAATCTTCCGGTGTACGCAGTTTATCAGAGTTTCGAGAATAGCCTACTGCGGCGATCGAGCTGGTATAAACCAGGCGACTGACACCAGCTTCTCTGGCGGCCTTAAAAATATTCTCAGTACCAATCAGAGCCGGCTGAATAATTTCTTCAGGTGTTTGAGATGATAGTTGATAAACAGTGGCATGGTGAATGATGACATCACAGCCCTGAACCGCTGTAAGGAGAGATGGGTAATCTCTGATGTCACCGCGTCGGTATGCCAGGCCCAGTTTTTCGATGCCGCGTAAATCGGCGCTGGGTCGTACGAATGGGATAACTCGATGACCGCGTTTGAGCAAACTACGAACGGTGTTCGCTCCAATATGCCCGTTTGCCCCAGTCACCAAAACAGAAGCCAACGTTTTACCTCCAGAACGATATAGATGTCCTGAGTGCGATCTTATTCATCAGGCCATGTGGGATCTAGGATTGATTGTATTGCAGAACGGTACAAGAATCAATGACGATTTAGATCAAATTAGGGGCATAGGAAAAGGTTTTCTGCACGAATTTATATGACCACGTTGGGGTAAATTTTCGATCCGACCACAACCAGCGCAACAGAAGATAAGAACATGATCAAAAAATCCAATCCTATACCGAAAGTGGTCGCGCTGCCTGCCAACATCAAAGAGCGCAGGGCGTCCACTTCATAAGTCAAAGGATTTGCTCTGGCAATGATCTGCAACCATTCTGGCATCATGGCGATTGGATAAATGGCATTACTGGCAAAAAAGAGCGGCATGGTTAACACTTGCCCGATCCCCATGAAACGTTCACGGGTTTTGACGATGCAGGCGATGATCAGCGAAAATATTGAAAAATTAGCCGCTCCCAGTAGAATCGCCGCCAGCACGCCTAACAAAGCCAGAGGGTTCCAGTTCAAATGCACACCCAATAAGAGAGCGAGGATGTAAACAATCACCGCCTGGGTCAATCCACGCAAACCGGCCGAGATCGCTTTACCGGTTACCAGGGCCGCCCGCGGGGTAGGACTGACGAGGAACTTATGCACAATCCCCAGGTCGCGCTCCCAGATGATGGCAATGCCATAAAAAATAGCGATGAATAAAACACTCTGCGCCAGAATTCCCGGCGCCATAAAATCAATGTAGGGTAGATTTCCGGTCGGAATGGAGCGCATGCGAGTAAACACCTGACCGAACACTAAAAGCCATAGCGCAGGTTGAATCGCCCGGGTGAGTAATTCAGAAGGGTCATGCAACAGTTTACGTACTTCAAGCTCGGCGATCACCAGGGTTTTATTGATGAAACTCACAACTGGATGGAATAATACGTTGCTGAGAGTCCTGTCTTTTTTATGCAACTCATCCCAAACGGCGAGCCGTGCGTCTTGCTCTTGAAGTTTCACGATAACTACCTCCATTCATATCTAACTGACTGCCAGTAAAGTGAATAAATACATCATCCAGCGAAACTTTCCCTTTTCCAATTGATTGTTTCAAATCGGTGGGAGAGCCGATGATTGCGATCTTTCCCGTATTCATGATGGCTACCCGGTCGCATAAGTCATCGGCTTCTTCCATAAGATGTGTCGTTAAAAAAATGGTTGTGCCAAAATCCTGATTAAGCTGGCGGATATGTTCCCATACCATGTGACGAGCGGCCGGATCCAACCCAACAGTCGGTTCATCCATAAACAGAACCTGTGGACGATGCAGAATTGATTGGGCAATTTCCAACCGGCGGATCATGCCACCGGAATACTGGCGCACCTGCTTATCTGCCGAATCTTCCAATCCCATAAATTCCAGTGCAGATTGTATACGGTTCTTCCGCTCTGCCCGGGGGATATCATATAACTTGGCGAATACTAACAGATTCTCATAGCCAGTCAATGTTCCATCCGCCGAGATCAACTGAGGCACATAACCAATTAAACGACGCACCTGAGCAGATTGAAGGTGAACATCAAAGCCGCCAATTTCAGCCGCGCCTGAAGTGGGCGGAAGTAGAGTTGTCAACATTTTGATTGTTGTTGTCTTTCCTGCTCCATTCGGGCCAAGCAATCCAAAGATTTCCCCTGAATCGATTGAGAGAGAAAGCTGATCGACTGCTCGAAGGGCTCCATACACACGGGTCAATTCCTTCGTTTGTAATATCATATAATTTACCTGTCCGATTTCGATTTTCCACTTGGTTGAGATGTGAATAATGACCGTAGTATATGCATAGCTTTCGCTACCGTTTCTTGATCTTCAACTGGCAATTCGCACAAAAGCTGTGAAAAATGAGCCTGAGTATGTTCTTGCGCTCTTTTCAAGATTGCGTTTCCAGCTTCAGTCAGATCCAGCCGGATTCGCCGCCGGTCCCTCTGCACCGGACTCCGCGACAGGATACCGCGTTTGACCAGTCCATCTACAAGTACAGAAGTGGAAGGGAGCGTCAAACCCAAATGTTCGGCCAGTTCTGAAACAAAGCCGCCATTTTGACGATAGATATAAGTCAACGTCCGCAATTGAGGTACTGTCAGGTCTGAACCGCGATTACCTCGCATCTCAGCCCGGATTGAGCGCATAACCAGCGGGATAACATCCAATAACTCATGCGCAATCTCTTGAGGATTTTCGGACATAATTAGTCTTTCTAATAGTTAGATATTCTAATTATATTCACTTATTATTTCGCCGTCAATAGAGATAAGATTATTCAGGTATCAGGGTATGTAATGCCCGTAAAGCAGGTTGCGTATCCGAAGCTTTCAAGATCAGGTTAATCGAAACATCCGAAGCGCCGAACGAAATTCCTAACACGTTGATATGTGAATTACCCAACATACTGAAGATCTGCCCGGCAATGCCCGGTTGAGAACGCAGCCCAGGCGAGATGATGGTAATAATGTCCACATCCTCGCTGAAAGCGACCCTATCAATATCACCGCGTTGAAATTCATGGCTGAGATCAGCATGCAACGAATAGACAACGGCCGCGACCTTCTCCTGGGGTACCGGGAAACAGATAGCCTGTTCGGATGATGACTCGATAATCAGAGGAATGCTGACGCCCGTTTTCGCAACTGCGCTGAAAATTTTACCGGCAACCCCAGGCACACCCAGCATGCCGGTTCCGGCAAGCGTTACCAGTTGCAACCCGCGGATTACCGTGACAGCCTTAATAGTCCCCTGCCCGTTGGATTCATCATTTCTGACCAGCCGCGTTCCAGGGTGTTTGGGAGCAAACGTGTTGACGACCCGCAATGAAATTCCCCCTTCGATCACCGGATGGATGCTCTTGGGATGTAATACCCTGGCGCCGTAATGCGCCATCTCAGCCACCTCGCGGTACGATAGTATCGGTATCGTGCGGGCTTCCGGCACCAGGCGCGGATCAGCGGTCATGACCCCATCCACATCCGTCCAGATCCATACTTCCTGCGACTGAAGGGCGACTGCCAGAATGGAAGCAGAGTAGTCACTGCCGCCGCGTCCCAGGGTTGTTGTCACCCCGGCCGGCGTTGCCCCGATAAAACCGGTCACCACCGGAACGCATCCGGCAGCCAGAAGGGGATTGAGTATTTGACGTACGCGCTGGGTCGTTTCCGCCATATCCGGCATGGCATTCTGGTAATGATCATCGGTGATGATCAATTGCGTGGATTCTATAAAAACAGCCGGTGTTTTGGCAGCATCGACCGCCGCAGCCAAAATTCGCACACTCAAGCGCTCACCCAAACCGGCAACGGCATCCAGGACGCGGGGCGTCGCTTCACCCAAAACATGGATCGCCCGGCAGAAATTGATAAACTCGTCGATCAGTTGGTTGACTTCTTGGCGCAAAGACTCACGTCGAACTGAATCGAATATCAGGGCATCGATCAGAGCATGATGACGGCGGCTCAACTCAGAGGCCGCCTGACAGCAGGCATTGAGATCACCCACCGCAGCGGAGACTGCACTGTCGAGCAGCACGTTCGTGACACCCGCCAGGGCAGATGTCACGACTACCAGACGCGGCCATTCCAGGCGGGTGTTTACGATAATATTGACCGCCTGAGCCATCGCTTCAGCCGCGCCGACTGAAGTGCCGCCAAATTTCATAACGAGCGTCCTGGAATTATTCATAAGACCTCCAATGTTTGCGAGAGATTGACATGGTTGAACTCCTTAGTGATATAAAAATAAAAAACGGGCTGCCTACACAGGCAGCCCGTCGAATTACAAATCTTCTGATGGATGGACTTGATTATTGTACTTCGTCCTCCACAACGAATGCCGCCTGTTTGATTCGCCCGCGCATGACCATGGTCATCATTCCCATGATGGCTATCAGCGAGAAAACAAAGGCAGTCAAAGTTAGAGGAGCCATAGATTTCAAAGCATTATAACATACATAAAAGCAAATACCGTCTTCATTTTTCGCTCTGGAAAAGGTTTACCGTTTTTGTTATCATGCTGCCGCGGAATGTCTGCTCCTTGCTCCTCCTGGCAAAAAGATGCAACGAG
>CAZDAW010000115.1:0-10423 GCA_964503685.1 uncultured Anaerolineaceae bacterium
CCCCGCCTGAAGATCCAAGCGGCGTAGTTCTCGCTGTCTTTTGTTCACGGCGGGTTCGTATACCATCGAGTTTCTCTTCCCGCCCTCCCCGCCTGAAGATCCAAGCCGCGAAGTTCTCGCGGTCTTTTGTTCACGGCGGGTTCGAATACCATCGAGGTACACGTCCCGCCCTCCCCGCCTGAAAACAAATTCTGCCGAAGGTCCCCTGACAGGAGACGCATCCCGCAGGGGCGTTCTTTTGCAGTAACAGCGCTTGAACGCAACGCCTTATGACTTTGCAAAAGCCCGTGATTCAAATTTTTTGGGGTTGACAGCATTGCCATTGCATGATAGGATTTAGCCCGTTTTATGTTGATTAACCAGATTAGATGGGATTAGTTTTGTGAAGAATTTCGCTTCGGTGCTTGTGAAAATGCAAATTGCATGGCCGCACCTGTTGGCTTTTTAAGAACCTGCCGTATTATTGATTAACAGCATATTCTTGCCGCAGGAGCGTCCACGTCCTGTGGCTTTTAATTTAAATCGAGCCAAGTCAGGGTTTCTTCGCTGCACCCCATACTCAGTTTAAAAACTACTTTGACCAGCGCCTGAACCAGCACAGCCACGGGACTTCTCTTCCGCGGCTGTTTTATTTTAAGCCTGCGACCTCACTGTACCGTTCCCCGCGCGCCTCTGCCTGGCAAAGCTGGGGAAAAGCATAACCGAAAGCAAGTGACATCATGCGCAAGAAACTACCCGCAACGCGTCAAAACGGCGTTGTTTATGAAAAATACCTGCATCACTATATTGTACTGAGCAAAGGAACCCGGATAAGCTGCTCGTTAAACTCGTCCCTTATCGCAGACCCATCCAATTCATTGGTCGTTGGTGATCATGTTTCACTGATCCTCAACAATGCCGGGCAGGGGCAAATCATCGCCCGGTTGCCGCGCCGAAACCAGATCTCTCGGCGCGCCGTTACAGGCCGGACGGAAATTGCCGCCCATGAACAGGTTTTGGCAGCTAACATAGATCAACTGGTAATTATCTTTGCTGCAACGCGCCCCTCGCCCAGCTGGAGAATGCTGGACCGGCTGCTAGTGCTGGCGGAATCCAGCGCAGTCCGACCTCTTATCTGCATGACAAAACTGGATCTGGTGGAAGAACCGGATCGCCTTGCTGCCGCTCTGAAACCCTACCGGCAAATAGGTTACCCGATTCTTCTGACCAGTTCCAATTGCGGCGATGGCCTGGAGGGCCTGAAACAAGCCCTCCAGGGGCGCACCTCAATGTTGATCGGAAAATCAGGTGTGGGTAAAACTACCCTTATAAACACCCTGATTCCTCAACTGGATTTGCCCATAAAAGAAGTTGGCCGCGAAAGCGGCAAAGGTAAACATACCACAACCAACGCCCGGTTTTTCGCGCTACCCTCCGGCGGGGCAGTGATGGATACACCCGGCATTCGCGAAGTAGGGCTATGGGGACTAAAACCGGAAGACCTGGCTGCATTTTTCCCAGAAATGCGCCCTTACCTGGGGCAGTGCCGGTTTCGCGCCAGTTGCCAGCACATCGAAGAACCAGGGTGCGCCATCCGTCAGGCTGTGATGGATGGACATATCGCCCCGCAACGTTACCAGAGTTATTTAAAACTGAAAGAAGATGAATTTTAGATGAAACACGAAGAATGGAAAAAATCCTTTAACCCGGTCTATACTTGCCGAAAAGACCGCCTGCAAACCCGCCGCAGCCGTCTGACCCACGCCGAGCAGGATCAGAGCCGCCTGGGATTTAAGTGCCTGAACTGCGGCGCTTATGTCCATTGTGATGCAACTCTGGCAGGGGTTCACAATCGCAACCATTGCCCCTATTGCTTATGCTCAAAGCATGTTGATTTATATATGCCTGGCGACCGGCTGGCCGCTTGCAAGGCATTAATGAAACCGGTCGGGTTGAGCATGAAAAAGACGAACAAGAAATACGGCTGCCGGCAAGGTGAATTAATGGTGATTCACCTGTGCAGCGTCTGCGGCAGTATCTCGGTCAACCGAATTGCAGCCGATGATGACGCCCGAAAACTATTGCAGATTTACACCGATTCCATTCAGGCCGAATTGGCACCATTTTGGAAATCGATCAATGATTCAATCCAGCCTCTAGGAACTGCTGACGCCAGGCTGGTGATCAGACAATTATTTGGGGAGATATAAAATCAGGAACATATTTTGCATTTGTCAACAAAACAGGAGCAGGTCCGCCAACCTGCTCCTGAGCGAGAGCCAGATCATGTATTCGATGCGCACCCGTCCTGAGGTATTAGCCCCCGTCATCTTCCATTTCTGCGGGCATTATTATCATGAATCCGCCTGACCAGTTCATCAAAATTCTGATTAATCAAATCATTTTCCAGGCTGGCCAAATGCTTCTTCATGGCCTCTTCAGCAGCTTTTGCATCGCGAGATTGTATCGCCTTCAGAATATCAAAATGTTCGGGCATCGACTTTTCCAGACGCCCGGCCTGATAAGTGGATAACAAACGATAACGCTTCAGGTGGTCTTCTAAATTCGCCAGAATTTGTTTCAAACGCTGGTTCGGACATTTCAGAACGATCAAATCATGAAAACAGCGATTAAGACGCAGGACTTCTATGTTATTTTTTTCTTTCAAAGCCTTGAGTTGTTCTTCGATTATCTGTTCGGCAGTTTTTATTTCTTCATCCGTTAATAACGGCACCGCAATCCGGGTGGCGTATCCTTCGATAACGACCCGAATTTCGTATAACTCCGCCATGTCTTGTGGAGTCACCCCCGATACATAGGCCCCTTTATATAAGATGCGCGTTACCAACCCTTCTTTTTCAAGCTGTAAAAGGGCGTCGCGCACCGGCGTCTTGCTGATTTCTAACTGCGCGGCCAGTTCATTCTCAACCAGACTTTGGCCCGGCAGAAGCTGGAAAGTTAGAATCGCTTCTTTTATTTTTTCGTAGGCTAATTTTTCACGGGAAACGAGCTCCCCAACAGGGGTCAGGAACGTTGCCATAGAGGGCTCCAGTTATACAACTCGACATTGAACAAGTTGTATTATATATGTCCGACATATCGCTGTCAAGTCAGAATAAAAAGCGCTCAAAAGAAAACCGGAACAGATAATTGTTATCAGAAATAATATTTGATATAATATATTGTATATCAGATATACAACGTTTGTCAATTAGTAATTTTATTAAAAATTGATTCATAAGGAAGGAGAAAAAATATGAAACGTCAGATGGTGTCTGTGGATGCAAACGAAGCAACTGCATACGCAGCCTACCGACTCAACGAAGTGATCGCCATTTATCCGATTACCCCTTCTTCAGGGATGGGGGAATTATCAGATGAATGGTCTGCGGCAGGTAAGCTTAATATCTGGGGTACAGTTCCCCTGGTGGCCGAGATGCAATCTGAAGGCGGCGCGGCCGGAGCAGTTCACGGTTCACTGCAGGCCGGCGCCCTCACAACCACCTTCACTGCATCGCAGGGTCTGCTTCTGATGATACCGAATATGTTTAAAATAGCCGGCGAGTTGACCTCGACCGTTTTCCACGTTTCCGCCCGATCGCTTGCCTACCAGGCCATCTCGATCTACGGCGACCACTCGGATGTGATGGCCACCCGGACAACCGGTTTCGCTCTGATCGCCTCACGCTCCGCCCAAGAAGCCCACGATATGACCGTCATCGCCCAGGCCGCCACACTTGAAAGTCGCGTTCCTTTCCTGCATTTCTTCGACGGTTTCCGTACCTCTCACGAAGTTAACATGGTTGAATACCTCATCGAAGATGAGATGCGCAAGATGGTTCCCGAAGAACTGGTTTTTGCCCACCGTCAGCGCGGCCTTTCACCTGAAAAACCTTTTATTCGCGGCACCCTGCAAAATTGGGACGTATATTTCCAGGGTCGCGAAGCAACCAACCCATATTACAACAACTGCCCCAACAACGTTCAAAAAGCGATGGATAAACTCGCCGCCATCACCGGACGCCAGTATCACCTCTTCGATTACGCCGGCGCCCCGAATGCCGAACGGGTCATCGTTCTGATGGGTTCGGGCGCCGAAACAGCAGAAGAAACCGTCAAATACCTGGCAGAACGCGGCGAGAAAGTTGGCGCCCTTACCGTTCGCCTCTACCGTCCTTTCTCCATCGACCATTTCCTGAAATCACTGCCCTCCACGGTGAAAACAATCGCCGTTTTGGATCGCACGAAAGAAGCCGGCTCCAGCGGCGAACCGCTTTATCTGGATGTTGTGGCTGCGGTCAATGAAGGAATGGCAAATGGAACCGCGCCCTTCAAAGCATCACCCAGAGTGATCGGCGGGCGTTACGGCCTGTCCTGCAAGGAATTCACCCCAGCCATGGTCAAAGGCATCTTTGATGAAATGACCAGAACCGCCCCGCGCAACCATTTCACGATCGGCATCAACGACGATGTGACCCATACCAGCCTGCCTTACGACCCGGCGTTTTCGATTCTCCCCCCCGATACAATCCAGTGCGTCTTCTTTGGCCTGGGCGCAGATGGCACCGTCGGAGCGAACAAGAACTCGATCAAGATCATCGGAGGAGATACCGATAACTTCGCTCAGGGTTATTTCGTATACGACTCGAAGAAATCGGGCTCGGTCACCGTCTCGCACCTGCGTTTCGGGCCGCGCCCTTTGCATGCCCCTTATCTGATCGAGGAGGGCAGCGCCAGTTTCGTCGCCTGCCATCAGTTCTCCTTCATCGAACGCCAGAATATGCTCAAGTTCGCCAGGCCAGGCGGCGTCTTTTTATTGAACAGCCTCTTTGGCCCGGACGAAGTCTGGGACAAGCTGCCTATCGAAGTACAGCAGACGATTATCAATAAAAAATTACGCTTCTTCGTCATCGACGCCTACGAGGTCGCCAAAAAGACCGGCATGGGCAACCGCATCAACACCATCATGCAGACGTGTTTCTTCGCTATCAGCAACGTTTTACCCCGCGAAGAAGCCATCGCCCAGATCAAAAACGCTATCAAAAAGACTTACGGTAAACGCGGCAAAGATATTGTTAAACAAAATTACGAAGCGGTTGACCAAACTCTGGCAAATCTCCATGAGGTTAAAGTACCACCTAAAGCCACCAGCAAATTAACTATGCGCAAAGCAGTTGCCGACGAAGCGCCCGAACACGTCCGTAAAATCGTCGGGACCATCATGAACGCCGAGGGCGACGCTTTGCCTGTCAGCGCGATGTCAGTCGATGGTACTTATCCATCAGGCACCTCACAATGGGAAAAACGCAACATCGCCCTCGAAATCCCGGTATGGGAGCCCGATCTGTGCATCCAGTGCGGCAAATGCGTTCTGGTATGCCCGCATGCCGCCATCCGTATGAAAGTTTACGACCCCGGACTTTTGGACAAGTCTCCGGCCACCTTCAAATCCATCGACGCCAAATTTCCTGAGTTCAAAGGAACAAAATTCACCGTTCAGGTTGCCCCTGAAGATTGCACAGGATGCTCGCTCTGCGCCGTCAACTGCCCGGCTAAAGACCGCACAAACCCCGGTCGTAAAGCCCTGAATATGGCGCAGCAGTTGCCTCTGCGCGAACCAGAACGCGAAAACTGGCAATTCTTTCTCTCGATCCCGGATGTAGATCGTTCTGCCATCACACCCAATACAGTAAAGAATTCTCAGTTGCTGCGCCCCCTCTTCGAATTCTCCGGCGCGTGCGCCGGCTGCGGCGAAACCCCCTACGTCAAGCTGCTCTCACAATTATTTGGCGACAGAGCCTACATCGCCAATGCAACCGGTTGCTCCTCGGTTTACGGCGGCAGCCTGCCGACAACCCCCTGGGCAATCAACAGCGAAGGATACGGGCCCGCCTGGTCGAACTCGCTTTTCGAGGATAACGCCGAATTTGGAATGGGAATGCGCCTGGCCGTCGAGAAAAAGACCGAATTTGCCAGGGAACTGCTGCAAAAGCTGGCCGGCCGTTTGAACCAGCAACTTGTAAATGAAATTTTGAACGCCGATCAGAGCAGCGAAACAGGCATTGCCAAACAACGCGAACGGATTGCAGCGCTCAAGAAAGCTCTGCAAACCATCGACGATCCGCTGGCAAAACAGCTCATCACCCTGGCCGACGCCCTCATCAAGAAGAGCATCTGGCTCATCGGCGGCGACGGCTGGGCTTACGATATCGGCTACGGCGGTCTCGATCACGTTCTGGCCTCTGGACGCAAGATCAACGCCCTGGTGCTGGATACTGAGGTCTATTCCAACACCGGCGGTCAGGCGTCAAAATCAACCCCGCGCGCCGCAGTCGCCAAATTTGCCGCCAACGGCAAAGGCATGGCAAAGAAAGACCTGGGTATGATCGCCATTTCTTATGGCTACATTTACGTCGCCAGGGTTGCTATGGGCGCAAGCGACTCGCAAACCATCCGCGCCTTTCTGGAAGCGGACGCCTACGATGGCCCCTCCCTGATCATCGCCTACTCGCACTGCATCAATCACGGCATCCACATGGAAAAGGGATTGGAGCAGCAGAAACTCGCCGTCCAATCGGGAGCGTGGCCGCTTTATCGCTACAACCCGGCGCTGGCAGCCGAGGGCAAAAACCCATTGACCCTCGATTCGAAACCGCCCAGCATCCCACTGGAAGAGTACGCCTACAACGAAACCCGTTTCAGAATGCTGGTAGATAGCGACGAAGCCCGCGCCGAAAAACTGATGGCGGCCGCCAACCAGGACGTCAAGACGCGCTGGGAAAAATTGCAGCGCATGGCAGAAGGATAATCTCCCTGCTGTATCGTTCCTTCCTTTTCAATCATAAACCGCCAGACGGGTGAGTTTCAATCGCCGCCTGACGGTTTATGATTTTTACTGGCGTCCTATTTCTCAGCCATTAGCGGCAGGGTGAAGGCGATGCGCGTTCCGTGAGCATCTGGCGTCCCGACTTCAAACACCGGGCTTTGGGCTTCAACAATTCCTCCATGCGCTTCAACCAGTTGCCTGACGATTGCAAGCCCCAGGCCGCTGCCTCCGCTCAGGCGCGCTCGTGATTTATCAGCCCGGTAGAATCGATCGAACACGTTGGGCAGCGCATCAGCCGGTATGCCAGCGCCGCTGTCGGCAACGGATACCTCGACGCTCCCCGCTTTTGCCGCGCATCTGATTGTGATGACGCCGCCTTGAGGTGTATAACGCAGGGCGTTTCCGACCAGATTGCTCAATACCTGTATTATACGGTCGGCGTCGATGTTAACCATCGGCAGATTATCCTGTATGTCAACGGACAGGGTTATTCCCCGCTGCAACGCCAGCAGCTTTTCCCGCCCGGCAACCTGGCGCACCAATTCAGCCAGGTCGGTCTTCTGGCGTTCCAGCTTGAGCTGACCGGTCTCAGCCAGAGAAATTAGCCTCAAATCCTCAATCAATCGATTCAATAACAGCGTTTCGGCGTGGATCGTTGTAATCTGTTCGTTATCCAGGGGTAAAACGCCATCCAACATCCCTTCCAGCGAGGCCTGGATGGCTGCCAACGGGGTGCGCAATTCATGGGCAACATCGGCTGTCAAATGCTGGCGTTGAATTTCAGCCTTCGCCAGATTCGCCGCCATCTGGTTGAAGGTTTCTCCCAGTTCTCCCAGTTCGTCTTTAGAATTAATCGCCACCCGCTGACTTAAATCGCCATGAGCAACTGCATTGGCGGCCCTGTTCAACTGGCGCAAAGGCGCCGTGATCTGTGAGAATAAAACCGCGCCGATCAGCAAGGCGATGACGCCGGCAATCAGTGCGGCGATAATGATCGACCGGTTCACCGAGGCAAGAAATTGCCCGGTCGCCGTCAAAGAATTGGTGAGATTAAGGGGCGTCACGATCACCGTCCCCACCGGATCATTACCGACCGCAACCAGCGCGCCTTTTTCCAATTGATCGGCAGTGAGCTGCGTTCCATTCAATTTAGATTGCGTATCACTGACGACGACGCCCTGGGCATCGGTCAAAATCAGACGCTGCTCCATCATGTTTCCCATCATGCCGCCCATACCCAGTTGCCTGCCGAAGCCCATTCCCCTCCCCTGCCCCTGGCCGTTGCCGTAACCGCCTCCGCTTTGAGGCGTCAGCGAAAGGGTCGCGCTGTTCATCATGCCCGTTTCAAATAATTCCGATGATCTAAGGAATGCATCGACCCCCTGCCAGCTTCCTTTCGCCGCATAATAATCTGCCAGTGTGGGAGCTAGCCGTTGCGCCCAAACCTGACCGCTACGCGTCGTGTAGAGGTTGAATGCCTTTTGTGTTGCACTGGAAACCAGCAAAAATATGATCAACGATCCGATCGATATGACCAGGATAAAAGCGCCCAGCAATTTGAATAATAAACTGTTACGCATCGGCGGGAATTTCCAGCTTGTACCCCACCCCAAAGACCGTATGGATATATTTGGGTCTCTTTGGATCAGGTTCTAATTTGAAGCGAATATTTTTTATGTGGGCGTCGATCGTGCGTTCGTACCCTTCGAAAGCGTCGCCCTGCGCCTGTTCCATGATCTGTAGCCGCGAGAACACCCGTCTGGGCTGCCGCGCCAGAACGGCTAAAATATCAAACTCGGTCGGGGTTAATTCAACCAATCGGCTGCCAAGCATAACAGTATGCTGTTCCAGATCAATTTTCAATTGGCCCACCTCGATGACATTCGATTCGAGCGTCTCAGTCGTCGTACGCCGAAGAATCGTCCGCACCCGGGCCGCCACTTCACGCGGACTGAAGGGCTTGACAACGTAATCATCCGCCCCCAGCTCCAGGCCAATCAATCGATCGGTTTCCTCCACTCTTGCCGTCAGCATCAAAATCGGGATATTCGATTCGCGGCGGACCGCCCTGCATACGTCCAGTCCATCCATTCCCGGCAGATTCAAATCCAAGATCATGAAATCGGGTTTTTCCTGCCGAAATGCAGTCAGAGCCGTCTGACCGTCGGCAGCCGTTATCACCTGGTAACCCGATTTTTCCAGGTAAGCCTTTACCACTTTAACAATTTGTGGTTCATCATCAACGACCAGTATCTTTTTTGACATGGCTCCTTAATTATAACCTCCCTGCCTGCAGCGCAGGGCAACGAACTCGATCAACGGAATCCTGGATATCCACTGAAAAATCTCTCATTGGGATATCCAGGATTCCATTCCTTTTTGTTTTCCGGGAAAATCAATTCATATTTAAATACCGGTCGATCAAATCCCGGTCAAAACCCACCACGATCTTCCCCGCAATGTCAATGACCGGGACGCCCATCTGCCCTGAGCGGCGAATCATATCCAGGGCTGCCGCTCTGTCGCGGCTGACATCAATATCGGTAAACGATATTCCCAACGCATCCAGATAACGTTTGGCCGCCGTGCAGTACGCGCAGGTCGGTGTACTGAAAACGGTAACCTGTTGATTTTGTGGTTTTGACATAAACTCATCCTCCAACAATAATTTGATTTTTGATTGATCGCCTCTAAGACAATCCACAAATTTAGATGCATAAGGATTGAAAAAGTTACCTTGTATTTATGGTCCTTTTCATTTACAGCATGTTAAAGACACAAATGTGATGACAGACATTGTCATCTGCCATCACATTCCCTGTCATTTCATCCGGCGATTGCTTACGGATTAGTCTGCTGGTAATAGGGGCAGCCCGGATTGGCAAACCTTCCCTGGCCGGCGCCGCGCCTTCCGCGTCCGCCGCCGCGCTGCTTCATCCAATCTGCCTGCTCCTGGGTGATCTCACCATTATCAACGGCCTGATCGAGCGCCTGCGAACGGGCTTCGCTCATCAGTGCACTGAACTCATCGACAGTGAGCCCCTGGGAATATGCTATTTGCGCTATCGTTTCACCTTTGGCAAGCCGGTCATTCAATTCGTCCACTGAGATATTCAGTTTTTTGGCAAAGGCCGCAACCATTTCATCATGCAAATAGCCTGTTTGAGCGCCGCCGCGCATGCCACGGCCACCCATACCCATCCAAAATCCTGTTCCGGGAACAGGCGTTGCCGGCGTTGGAGACTGCGCACTGGCAGAACCAACCGTCACGAAAGCAACGGCAGCAACCGCCACAACAATAACACCGATTAACAATTTGTTCATTTTTTTCATCTCCTTATAGATATCATTTCTTCAGCAACATCTTGCTTGCTGATTATGATCATAACGGGAAGATTTGAAGAACCTGTGAAGAGCGTGCGAACTCTTTGTGAACATCCAGAGTCTTTATGAATATCGGTTGATAAAACAACCCGATGCAGATCAGCAAATAAAAAGGGATGGTTTAAAAAACCTTCCCTTTTTATAATCTGCTATTCCTTGCCGTGTTATTTAGCAGTTGCGGGGCAATTTATTTGTTCTTGCCGCTGACCCCTCCGCTGCCACCTCCGCCGCCGC
>CAZDAW010000116.1:0-4108 GCA_964503685.1 uncultured Anaerolineaceae bacterium
TCTAAACGATAAAACAGGCAAACAGCATGGTTGTCAGACATAAGATGCGATTGCCCTAATGTTATCTTCTTTTGTCCTTGCCCGATTATAATTTCGCCTTTATAATCACCCCTTATGAAACTATCAGTCATCATTCCAGTATATAACGAGAAACAGACCATCCGTGAGATACTCAAGCGGGTACATGCCATGCAGATGGCCGATGAGATTGTTGTTGTGGATGACGGTTCAACCGACGGGACGCGGGATACTCTGAATGAACTCGATGGCAAGGAGGGCGTCCGCGTCGTTTTGCACCAGCACAATCAAGGAAAAGGCGCGGCTGTACGAACGGGCATTCAGGAAGCCAGCGGCGATGTTCTGATCATTCAGGACGCTGACCTGGAATATGACCCGCGCGATTACCCTGTTCTGCTCAAACCGATTCAGGAAGGGATAGCCGATGTCGTTTATGGGTCACGCTTTTTAGGCGGTCCGCGGCGGCCGATCCTCTATTGGAACATGATCGCCAATAAACTGTTGACTTTTATGACCAACATCCTTTACAACAATATCCTGAGCGACATGGAAACAGGGTATAAAGTATTTCGCAGCGAAGTCATCAAAGGCATTCCACTGCGGGCAAACCGCTTTGATTTTGAGCCTGAGTTCACCGCAAAAGTTTTAAAACGACGGGTGCGAATTTTTGAAGTTCCCATATCATTCAATCCACGCGACTACAATCAGTGGAAGAAAATTCGCATGATCGATGCGTTTTACGCCGTATGGGCGTTGATCAAATATCGCTTTGTGGATTGAGCGCCGGGCAGAAAGACACGAATGCAAAGGCGGGCCTCAAGCCCGCCTTTTGTTTATCTATTCAAAATTTGCCGGGTCGAAGTCGGGAGGAATGAACTGGACTGCCCAATTACCGGACCCGGGCTTCTGGGTTTTAACGATTTCTTCCCATTTTTCAGAGTTGCCGGTTTCGAAATAGGGGTTGTAGAGCTGAACCATTTCGATCCAGGTTTGACCGGGTTTAAGTGGGATGGGGTTTCCGTCGTAATCGACAAAACGAATGGGGCGCAGTTTACCGGTCTTCAATTCGTATGCTTCATTGCGGGTGGTCCAGTAGATTTCGTACATCTTGCCATCCCTGAAGAGAAGGGCCGGCATGCGGGTAATATACATCAGGTCGATGTTGAAGAGAGTCTCATCGAAGCGGCGGTAATTGACGAACATGACGATCACATTTTCGTAGCTGAGTGTTTCCCCGTTCAGACGATCGGTGAAGACTTCCAATGGCGTTCCTTCGCCCATGTCCTGGTAGCGGTGATAAGAACCTTGCTGCTCGTCGTAGCGCCAGAATATCTGATCGCCGCGGTGAAAACCGACCCACAGTTGGCGGGCTTTTTCACCGCCAGCCGGTGGAATGGGATCGAAGCGCAGGCCGCTGTAGGCCGGCTTACCCATGCGGGTTTGCGTGTCGCGCATTATCTCTGGAATTTCAGCGATTGGAAGGCTGGCGCCGTTGATGTTTTCCAGATCGGCGTTACGCACAATGGTGTATTCTTCCAATTTGTCCAGCACGCGCGGCGAGGCGCTGGCAAACACGGTGTGGCCGCGGTAGAGCAGGCGTAATTTTTCATACGGTAAACGCCCGGAACGGATGGGGCCGAGAGAGGTTGATGCATCGTCGTCGCCTTCTCCGGCGACGGGCAGCGTTCCATAATAAACTGCCAGAAAACGGGATGCGCCCTCGCCGATATACATTTCGAAGACCAGCGGACTGTAGGAAAGACCGCGTTGCGGGCGGGCTGTGACCGGGGTGTTACTGGTCGAAACCAGCAGGGGGGGCAACTCAAGCAGGCTGGGATCGGCAACCGGCAGGCCGGTGAGGGGATTAACGCCGGGGGGGTAATTTGTCGGCCCGCTGGCTTCGGGCGTCGGGGTGGTTGTGCTGGTGGGCGTCAACGTTGGAGCCGTGGTGGATGTAGGCAATCGTTGTGTGGCTGTGGCAGCCAGAGTCGGGCTAACGGGTACGGTTGTGGTGGGAGCGGCATCCGCGCTTTGGGCTGCGCTGCAGGCCGAAAAGATCAAACAGAGGATAATCAGGCAGGGCAGGGTTTTTTTATTCATTTCGATATCACATTCCATTTGTCTGGCGAATATCGCGCACGTTTAACTGAAAGGTTGTATTTCCATTGTATTCGTTCTTTTCAAAAGTGAAGAGAATATCGATGGGCGCAATGGCTTTGTCTTTCCAGATTTCCTGCCAGTGCGCCTGACGGAAAGCGATGGCATCGAATACTATGCCGCCGCTTTCGACCGAGAATCGCAGATGATTGGCTTCTTTGCCGATGACCCGCCAGCGCAGCACCCGCAGGTTGCGGGCGATGAACACCGGATCGGGATTGCCGTAACCGGTCGGCTGGAAGTATTGCAGAAGGTTGAAGAGTTGGGCGTTTAATTCGACTAGTTTTACTTCAGCGTCAGCGGATAATAAGGGGCGCAGGTCACGGCCGGCGAGTTCCTGTTCGGCGATTTTTTGCAGGCGTTTGATGAGCATGGGCAGGTTTTCATTGGCGACGGTCAGACCGGCCGCACTGGCGTGACCGCCGTGGCGCACCAGCAAATCGGCGCACTGATCGAGGGCCCTGGTGATGTCGAATTCGCGGATGCTGCGGCAGGAACAGCGGGTTGTCTGTTCGCCCTGAGAGCCGACAATTGCAGGACGGTAGTACAGCTCTGAGAGACGGGAGGCGGCCAGGCCGACGACGCCCGGATTGAACGTCGGGTCCACGACGAATATGAGAAAAGAATCCGACGGTTCTTTGAGGGCCATCTGCTGGGATTGTTCGATGATATCACGGGTGATGCGCTGGCGTTCCTGATTCTGCGCATCCAGTTCCTGCGCTATCATGCCGGCTTTGATGTGATCGTTGGTTACGAGGAGTTGATAGGCGTTGAGAGCCGAATCCAGACGGCCGGCGGCGTTGAGACGCGGGCCAAGCCCATAGCCGATGTTGCTTGCCACAATTTTGCTGGCTTCCAATCCGGCAACATGGATCAGGGAGAATAAACCCTGGCGGCGCGGATACCGGATACGTTCCAGTCCCTGGCGTACCAGGGCGCGGTTCTCATTGACCAGCGGCGCCAGATCGGCCACCGTGCCCAGGGCTACCAGGTCTAAAAAAAATTCAGCTTTGACTTCGGCAGGTTGAAAACGCTGGAAGAGCGCCTGGGTTAATTTGTAAGCCAGCCCTACCCCGGCCAGGTCTTTATCGGGGTACGTATCGCCTTCCTGTTTGGGGCAAATCACGGCCAGTGCATCGGGTGTTCCATTCAGGGGCTGGTGGTGATCGGTGATGATCAGATCGAGGCCGATGGAACGAGCATATTGAGCCTCAGACAGAGAGCGGATGCCGCAATCCACAGTGATGACAAGTCTGACTCCCTGCTCCTGAAGGGCAGCCAGGGCGTCATTGTTCAAACCGTAGCCTTCTTCAAAACGATTGGGAATGTACTCCTGCACGCGGGCTTTCAAGACGCTGAGCGCCTGAACAAGCAGAGCGGTGGCCGTGACGCCGTCAACATCATAATCGCCGTAAACAGCGATCATTTCCTGATTCTGGATGGCATATTCGATCCGGTTTACTGCCTCACTCATTCCCTTAATGCGATAGGGATCGTTATCAAAAGGAACGCCGGCTTCAAAGAAAGTGTGGGCAGCTTCAGGGCTGGAATAGCCGCGATTGAAAAGCACCTGACGTACAGCGGGCGGAAATTCACCCAGGGCGCGGTCTGCTTCGGGGGTGATCTTTGATCCCAGCATCCATCGGTTCGAGATGCGATTATTCATTTGTATATATCCTTGGTAACCGAGAGGCTAAACCGCAAATAACTTCATCGTTAATTGTATCCCAACGGGCGCCGATCTCTGCGGCAGTAATGCATTCTTTCCCCTGTGAGCCGATCAAGACGACCTCGTCCCCGATTTGGGCATCGGGAATGTGATCCAATTGAATCATACACTGATCCATGCAAACGCGCCCGACAACGGGCGCGCGTTGGCCGTGAATGAGGACTTCTTCGCCGTCGATGCGGCGGAAGCCGTCGGCGTAACCGA
>CAZDAW010000116.1:4208-10341 GCA_964503685.1 uncultured Anaerolineaceae bacterium
GCGCGCAGAGTTTCGACCAGCGGGATGAAGCGCTGAAGTTGTTGTGAGGTTGTATCTGCCTGAGGTTCGTCGGCGCGGGCAAAGTGGGTGAAAAGGGCTTCGATATAGAGACCAGGCTGCTGTCTCAACCAGTGGATGAATTCAGGCGTATCTTCGGGGAATAATCCCAGGCGCGACATGCCTGTATCGACTTTGACTTGCAAGTGCAATGGTTCAGCGCAAGAGCTGGCTTTCGACGCGTAGGCCCTGGCGATGGTTGGATCGAAGATCGTCAGACTGATATGTTCTTGAGCGGCCTGGGGAACGCAATCGGGGGCGGTATAGCCCATGACGAGTAAATTACAGTCAAGACCTGCCTTGCGCAGGGCGAGGGCTTCTTCGATGCGCGCTACGCCGCACCAGGTTGCTCCGGCTTCGACAGCGGCTCTGGCAACTGCTGCAGCGCCGTGACCATATCCGTTGGCCTTAACCACAGCCATGATCTGACATCCGTAACGTTGGCGAATACGATTAACGTTATGGCGAATCGCCCCCAGATCGATTTCCAGCCAGGCTGTGTATCCGTTCAAATTCATGGGCAGTAGTATAAACCGCCTTGAAATTATCGGCAAGGTATGAATTTCTTAAATAATCTTGCAATATCACCATTACGTGATATAGTTAAGTGAAGCCTGTCTGGCTTATAGAGCATAGGAATCGTATTTCATTATTCGCACTTTCCTGGTGCGGCCCCCTTTTTCTTAATTTGTCTATACATCGGCCACTTTTATATAAAGGAGGAGAATTATGTATAAGTTGAAACCCTATCTGGTTATCGTGTTGGTGCTTTCTTTTTTGTTGGCAGCGTGCCAGCCTACGCCTGCTGCGGGGCCAGCAACCGAGGCGCCCGGAGAGCAGCCCAAAGCGCCCGGAGAGCAGCCCAAAGCGCCCGCCGGTGAGAAAATTGTGGTGCACCTGGGCTACCTGGGGAAGCCGGATACGCTTAACCCTGCGTATGCGTTTCTGATGGAGTCTTATTATATTTTCAATCTGGTGCTCGGGACAATGACGATTGAGAACCCGGATGGAGAATATATTGGCGATCTGGCGACCGAATGGAGCCATTCGGATGACGGCCTGACGTGGACTTTTAAACTCAGGGATGATGTCAAATGGCACGACGGCACACCGTTTACCGCCGATGATATGGTCTGGTCAATTAACGCGATCATCAATGACCCTGAAGGCTGGACAGCGGTTTCCAGTTACCTGGAAGGTTTCGTCGAGGCCAGGGCAATTGATGCGACGACAGTAGAAATTACCGTGGAGTACCCTATCAGCAACATGGAATATCGGGCTTCTTGGATCTATGCGTTGCCGCGTAAGGTTTTTGAACAATTCACCAATCCTACCGACCTGCAAAATTTCACAAACTTTGAAATTCTGGGCACCGGACCGTTCAAGATGAATCAGTTCGATAAGGACAAGGGCATCTTGATATTGGATGCCAATCCTGATTTCTACTTTGGTAAACCCAATGTTGATCAGGTTATCTTTCAGACATTCGATAATGCCGATGCGCTGGTTCAGGCGCTTAAAGTTGGCGATATTGATGTAGCAATCGATCTGCCGAACACAGCGTTCGAGACGGTTAAGGGTTTTGAGAATGTTGAGGCCGTGAATATCGAAGGGCGCTCGCTTTCTGAGTTGATCATCAATTCGGTGCCCAAAGATCACGACCCGGCGCCAACCCGCAACGTGGCGTTGGAAGACCCGCAGGTGCGCCTGGCTATTGCAACTGCTATCAATAAGCAAGACCTTGTCGATATTGTTCTGCAGGGATTGGGCAAAGTTGGCACGACGATCATTCCGCCTTCTCTGGGCGGCGGTTTTTGGCACAACAGCGATATCAAGGATGTTGAATTTGATCTGAACAAAGCCAATCAAATTCTGGAAGACGCCGGTTATGTTAAAGGGGCTGATGGTGTTCGAGCAAAAGGCGACGTGCGCCTGGAGTTTCGTCTCCAGTATTCATCTGATTCACCAACTGCGCCGCGGGTTGCCGATTTAATGACCGGGTGGTGGAAGGAAGTCGGAATTAAAGCTTCGCCGCAGGCAACAGACCCGGACAGCCTGACTGCAGCGATTACACCAGCCGGAGATTTTGATCTGGTGTTGTGGGGCTGGGGCAGCGACCCTGACCCCAACTTTATGCTCAACACGATGACCAGCGCGCAATTCGTGGAGGGCGGCTGGAGCGACAGCGGCTATTTTAACCCGGAATACGATGCGTTGTACCTGCAACAGCAACAGGTTCTCGATAAAAATGAACGGCGGAAAATTGTCTGGAAGATGCAGGAAATGGTATTCAATGATCGTCCTTACATCGTTTACTGGTATGACGATATCCTGCAGGCTTACCGCACTGATCGTTTTACCGGCTTCAGGGGTACGCCCAGTTCCGGCTTTGAGGGACAGTTCAACTTGCGGAATATTAAACCCGTCAAGTAGGAGAAAGATAACTCAATTTCACATTGATGAAATGAACAGACGCGATTATCTCATCCGAAAACTCTTATTTGCTTTATTGACATTGTTTGTCGTCGTCACGCTTAATTTCTTCCTCTTCAGAGTTTTGCCTGGCGACCCGGTTCGTTCCGTCATTGGCAGGGGGGTGCGTATTTCGCCTGAAATCCAGGCCGCGCTGCGCTCGCAGTTCGGCCTGGATAAGCCGATTTTCCCGGATCAATATTTCAATACCCTTGGGCAGTGGCTGCGCGGTAACCTGGGCGTTTCCTGGTGGCTGCGCCGGCCGGTCGCGGAGGTTCTGGCCGCCAAGCTGTGGAACACTTTGCTGCTGGTATCTTTGGGGCAGATATTATCGATTGTCCTGGGCGTTGGATTGGGTTTGATTGCCGGGTGGAAGCGGAAAAAGCCAATTGATGTTGGCGCGCTGATCTTTTCGCTGATTGCCTGGGCTATTCCGACATTCTGGCTGGGAATCATTCTGCTGGCGGCGGGCAGCACCTGGTTGGGGTTGCCGACCGGCGGCGTCATCAGCCCCGGAAATGTCGGCAAACCGTTTTGGCAAATTTTACCCGATGTAGGTAGGCACCTTATCTTACCCACCTTGACGCTGACTATCGTTTACCTGGGCGAATATATGTTGATCATGCGTTCGTCGGTGCTGGAAGTGTTGAGCGAGGATTTCATCCTTACCGCTAAAGCCAAGGGACTCAGTAACTGGCAGGTGCTTCGTAAGCACGCACTCAAGAATGCAGTACTGCCGATTGTCACGCTGATAGCCATCAACCTTGGGTTTACCGTTTCGGGCGCGATCTACGTTGAGACCGTATTTTCCTATGATGGCCTGGGTAAGCTTTTCCAAAGCGCGCTGACCAAGCAGGATTATCCGCTTCTGCAGGGCGCTTTTCTTCTGTTAGCCGTCAGTGTGATCATCGCGAATATGCTGGCGGATGTGTTATATACTTATCTGGATCCACGGGTTAAGGCAAACTGATGTCTGAACGCTGGCTATTATTCAAACGTAACCTGAAAGGTTTTTGGGACGTCTTCCGCCGGAACACGATGGGGAAGATTGGCCTTTTCCTGTTGCTTACGGCGGTTTTTGTTGCCGTCTTTGCACCCGTGCTGACGCCTTACCAGCCTACGGATACCATCCGGGATGCTAACGGGCGCGGTTTAACTTTTGCCCCGCCATCGGTGCACCCGCCATTGGGGACTGATGACGCCGGCAGAGACGTCTGGACGACGCTGGTTTATGGGGCGCGCATATCGTTGATGATAGGTTTTTTGGCCGGGTTCATGTCGATGTTTATCGGCAGTGTGCTGGGTATCCTCGCCGGTTATTTTGGCGGTTGGCTGGATACGCTGCTCATGCGTACGACGGATATCATGCTGGTGATTCCTGATCTACCCCTGATGTTGATCCTGGTGGCGACGGTGCGCCAGTTGAACCTGGGTATTTCACCGCTGGTGATTCTGGTGCTGGTCATTGGGCTTCTTTATTGGACCAGCTCGGCGCGCCTGATTCGTTCGCAGGTGTTGACGATCAAGGAAAGGCAATTCATTTCCCGTTCACGCGCCCTGGGCGCCAGTCATTTTCACATCATCCGTCGCCATATCCTTCCTCAGATCATGCCGCTGATTGTAGCGAATACGGTGTTGATTCTTTCGACTTCGATCCTCGTTGAATCGGGTCTGGCCTTTCTGGGGTTGGGTGACCCGACCAGACCTTCGTGGGGAACGATGCTCAATTTTGCGTTCGACCGGAATGCAGTTTCGAATGGCGCCTGGTGGTTCTTTTTGCCGCCCGGTTTTGCGATTGTCTGGTTCACCCTGGGATGTGTGATGCTCGGCAACGTGCTGGAAGAAATACTAAACCCCCGCCTGACTTCACATCACCTGGAAGGCGGAGAGAACATGGTCAGCCGCCGGATGGCGGAATAGTAAATTGGCTTAAAATCTTTCTTTTTTACCCGGGTAAAGAAGAGGAAGGCTTAGAAACGGTTTCTTGGAGAGATGACTTCACACGATAATGATCCATCCAGTGATGCGGACTCGGTTCCGCTATTGAGCGTGCGCCACCTGAGTGTCGATTTTCTTTGTTCGGATGGCACGGTTGCGCATGCGGTCGAAGACGTTTCATTTGATATACATGGGGGAGAAACGATTGGGTTGGTTGGAGAATCTGGCTGCGGAAAAACAACAACGATGCTGGCCTTAATGCGGTTGCTTCCATCAACCGGGCGAATCACTGCCGGACAGGTGATCTATAATGGGGTTGATCTGCTGTCGCTCAGCGAGCGGGAGATGCGCCATTACCGCTGGAAAGAAATGGCGATGGTTTTCCAGAGCGCGATGAATGCGCTCAACCCTGTTTTGACCGTCGGCGAGCAGATATTGGAGCCGATTTTACACCATGATTTGATGGATCGCGAAGCCGCTGAGAAGAGAGTTGAGGAATTGCTTGATCTGGTCGGAATAGCGAAGAATCGCAAGGATCAATACCCGCACCAGTATTCGGGGGGAATGCGTCAGCGCGCCATGATCGCCATGGCGCTGGCCTGTCAGCCGCACATCCTCTTCGCTGATGAACCGACGACGGCGTTGGATGTGATGATTCAGGCGCAGGTGCTGGAATTACTGGAGCGTATTCAGCGGGAATTTGGTCTGGCAATTGCTCTGGTAACGCACGACCTGGGGGTAGTGGCTGAAGTGTGCGATTCGGTGGTGGTGATGTACGGCGGCAAAGTAGCCGAATATGGGACCAGCGAGCAAGTCTATAACTTCGCCCGACATCCCTATACACAACGGCTGCTTTCCGCATTCCCTGACTTAAATGCTCCAGGAAATACGCTGGCGTCCATTCCGGGGTTCCCACCGCGGTTGAATGCTTTGCCGCCTGGCTGCCGCTTTGAGCCGCGCTGTGATCAAAAAGTGGAGGTGTGCAAGCGCCTTGCGCCCGTATCGGTTGATGTCACTGGCGGCGAGCGCGATAAAACCGCAAAATTTCCGATTGCTCATCTTGCCAGTTGTCATCTTTGCCAGGAGGATCAGAATTGATGACCGAGAACAATAAATATAACGGTTCCATTCTCGAGGTGCAAAATCTGGTGAAGTATTTTCCGGTGCAGCAGTCGCTGGCTAACCTCATTCGCCGCCGGCCGCCAAAATATGTCAAAGCGGTTGATGGGATTTCTTTTACGCTTGGGAAAGGCGAGGTTTTGGCGCTGGTAGGAGAATCAGGCTGCGGTAAGACGACAATAGCCAAGATGCTGGTTGGATTGGAAGCGCAAACTTCGGGCAGCATCCTGTTTAATGGAGAAGTTCTGGATATCGATGAGCGCCGCAGGCGGGCAGGCTTTATGCCGTTAGAAAGACTTTCTGCCGGTGAAGTGGGCACAATTGAGCAAAAGATTATCCCGCTTGTTACGATGCGGCGGCTTCACCAACAGGCGCAGATGATTTTTCAGGATCCTTATGAATCGCTCGATCCACGTTCGACAATCTTCGATATCGTGGCGGAAGGTTTGCTTGTTCATAACATCGCCAGAGCGCGCCAGGTGCGTATGCAGCGAGTGAAAAATGCTCTGGAAGACGCCGGGCTGGGCCCGGGGGAAGATTAGTTTTT
>CAZDAW010000117.1:0-9629 GCA_964503685.1 uncultured Anaerolineaceae bacterium
AACGATAAAACAGGCAAACAGCATGGTTGTCAGACATAAGATGCGATTGCCCTAAGGATGTTTGTTGTTCAAAATAATCTGTTGTTTAGCTGTAGTATACTTGATACAAACAAGGAAGTGACAGGCGCCAATGTTAGATATTGCTTTATCTCCTGCAACACGCACGACGACAAATTATCTCGACCAGATTCAGCAATTAGATTTTGAATTAAAACAACATTTCAAGGATAAATTTGCGATCAGGCCAGCGCTTACCCGCGCGTTGGTCAGTTTTCAGGCCAATAAGACCCGCCCGATTTATCGCTGGTATAAATATAAAGAAGCTTTTTCCGCAGCCCTTGTTGAATTTTTACTTCATAAATACAATATAACAAGTGGGAAGATTTTAGATCCATTTGCCGGAAGCGGGACAGCGCTGTTTGCTGCAAGCGCTCTAGGTATCGACGCAGAGGGTATTGAGCTACTTCCAATAGGACAACAAATTATAGCAACCAAAAAATTAGTTGAAACCGGGTTAACTGTTGAAGATATCGATACCCTTCAACGGTGGGCAAAATTATCACCCTGGGAGCAATTTGATAAACGTATTCCATTAGCGGAGTTACGGATTACCAAGGGCGCTTACCCGGAGCAAACAAGGGACGCTATCGAAAAATATTTAGGTTCCTGTCAACAAGAAAATGACCGTGTTCAAACAATCTTGCGATTTGCTTTGTTATGTGTATTGGAATCTATCAGCTATACACGCAAAGATGGTCAATACCTTCGCTGGGATTACCGCTCAGGCCGTAAACAAAGTAAACCCTTCGACAAGGGAACCATTGTATCTTTCAGCCAGGCAATATCAGAAAAAATCAATGATATTCTGACCGATTTAAATCCAACAGATGGACAGTTGAATTTGTTTTCAACTAAAAATTTACAGGGAAGAATTCAATTATTTGATGGATCGTGCCTTGAAGTATTGCCAACACAAAAAGAGGCTGACTATGACGCAATCATTACTTCCCCCCCTTACTGCAATCGCTACGATTATACACGCACTTATGCCCTTGAGTTAGCCCTACTAGGCGTAGATGAGAAGCAATTATCTAATCTACGACAAAATATGCTCAGTTGCACAGTAGAAAACCGTGAAAAGGATCTGCTCAATATAAATCCGATGTGGAAAAATGCAATAGAAGCAGCAAATCAACAACCCTTATTACAGGCAATATTAAAATATTTGGACGAACAAAAATCCAAAAAATTATTAAATAACAATGGAATACCTCGAATGGTACGCGGGTATTTTTATGAAATGGCCTGCGTTATCGCAGAATGTGAGCGCACTCTTAAACCAGATGCACCTTTTTTTATGGTCAATGATAACGTGAGGTATGCCGGCGTAAGTATATCAGTCGATATGATTCTATCTTCGCTGGCCGAGAAACTTGGTTTTGATGTCGAAAATATTCTTGTACTGCCCAACGGAAAAGGGAATAGCAGCCAACAGATGGGAGAACATGGACGCGAGGAATTAAGAAAATGCGTCTACATTTGGAGAAAACGTTGATGTCATCAGATTCTTACAGCAGGCATTTAAAATCATGTGATGATCTAGTTACGACTTACGAGGCGAAACGAGCAGGGTTTGTGAACCTCGCTCTCGAAAAGAATCGCCGTATTACTCCTTATATAGCCGAAGCAAGGGCGCTTCAGGAAGCTGCTCTCCAAGCGAAAACCCCGCTTGATTTGTTAAAAATCAAAGGGATCGAAGCAGGATTATTAACCGCTGCTGGTCTTTCAGAAAAGGCGCTTGCCCACTTATTACCCGATGATAAATCCAATGCTATTAAAGAACTCATTAAAAATTATCTTGAGCCGGCCGGATCCAAATTCGTAGAAGAATTGGTTTTTCGCTATTTACTGACGCGCGGCGATGCTTTGGGTGGTTCGATGAGAAATATTGCCGGCGTATTGGCGCAGAGGAAATTAACAAGAGCAATTCTATCGACATTAACGATAGCGGGCTTAAAGTATTCCTGGCAAGATACTAAAACGCGAAAATGGATTACTCATTCAACAGATGTTTCAGAGATTGAGACCTCATTACGTGGTATTTATTGGCAACGTGAAGATACTCATAGAACACTTATTTATAACCTGACCATACCGTTTATAGGAAACAATGTCGATCTATGCCTGTTTTCTACAGCGCCAGAAAATATAGAATCCGCCTATTCTTTACCTGATTCTTACATAGCTTTAGGAGAATTAAAAGGCGGAATCGATCCTGCCGGCGCAGATGAACATTGGAAAACCGCCCGGAGCGCGCTGGAACGCATAAGAGAAGCATTTACACAAAAAGGTTTTTCACCAGGCCTGTTTTTCATTGGCGCAGCAATTGAAAAGAAGATGGCTGAAGAGATATGGAAGCAATTAGAATCTGGCATGCTCAACAATGCAGCCAATCTCAATGAAGAGAATCAGATCGCGTCAATCTCTCACTGGCTGAGTACGCTTTAAAAATTCGCTCAAACAAGGACGAAATATCGTGGACACAACACTCAAATATCATCACATTGGCATACCCACCGATCAGCCCCGCCCCGGGGAAGAATATCTGCCTGAGCTTCGCATGTACGCTTCGGGCTTTGAGAGCAGCCCCTACGGCGTCGAATGGATTCGCTTTGAACCCGGCAGCCCCCTGCCCGAACTGGTGCAGAGCGCGGCGCATGTGGCTTTCGAAGTGGACGACCTCGAAGCCGCCATCGCCGGCAAAGAGGTGATTATCGAGCCCAATTCGCCATCGGCAGGGGTAAGGGTGGCTTTCATCGTCGATAACGGCGCGCCGATTGAGTTCTTGGAATTTGCAAAATAACCGGGAATCGAATACAATAATGATTATTCGTATTTAGACCGAGTGGAGAAATACCGTGGACGATGATAAACTGACTGTTATGCTTTCACCGCGAGAGATGCTTTATCTATACGCCAGCAAGGGGCTGCCCCTGCAAAGCATGATCGGTAACCCTTACAAGGACTATAAGGTCGAAAGTTTGAAGGACGAGATCGCCAGCGGACACGAGTCGCTGGCAACGCGCAACCTGATCGAGCAGGTAACGCTGCACAAATGGCGGCTCGACAGCGCGCTGGAAACGCTGATGAATACGATGACCAGCCCCGATCACACTCTGCTGGTCAACCACATTCTCAAGGATGAAGGCGCTTCGATCATCTTCTTCTACTTCAAAGAAGGCGCGGGCATCTCCCTGCAATTTAAAAACAGCCGTTACATCGCCTCAACTTACCCGGATGAAAAATCGCTGCTCAAATACCTGCTGCCTGCCCTGGGCGTGGGCAAGCAGCCGGCGCCTGAAATTCCCCCGTTCAGCATCCCCACCGATAATCTGATGGAGACGCTCAATAAGTGCTGGGAAAGCCGCTCGGCCGTGGTGGAAGAATTCAAAAAGAGGGGGATGGAGCAAAAAGAAGCAATGCGCCTGGTAGGCGCGCTGGCGCAGGTGAACGCCATCAGTTCGCTGACGCTGCTGGTGCGCGAGGGCAAGACGATTGCCAAGAAACGTCAGGCGCTCTTTTTGACCAGCACCAGTTCGATATGGCTATACGAAGGAATGGAAGAGATCAACCCGCACACCATCTTCACGCCCATTCCCACCGGCATGGCTTACTTCAAAGCCCAGCAATTTGCCCGCGGCTACGAGGTCGATATCAAGCTGCAGGAAGCCATAGACTGGGAAAACCAGGTCATCAGCTAAGGGGCTACTCCGCCCTATCTTTCGCCAGGTCTTTTAACGGTTCCAGAAGCCCCAAAAAGACGGCTTGCGGTACAACGCTTGCCCGTTTTTTAACTCCCAGCAGTTTCTTGATGTTGCGAATATGTGAGCGCACAGTCGAGGTAGAGATGCCCATATCAAAGGCGATTTCCTTGCACGCCAGGCCGCGCTGCAGCCCGGCGAGAATCTGCCTCTGACGCGGGGAAAGGGCCACCAGCGGGCCGTTGTGGGCAACGGCAACGACCAGATTGCGGTGCGCCAGAGCGTCGAAGCGCACGCGGCGCGGCAGGAGATACGCCAGCCCCACACTTTCCAGGCCGCCGGCGTTGATGGCAGCCGCCAGATTCTCAGGCAAACGGGGGTCTTCGGCAAAGTAAAAAGATCCGTCCTCAAGAGAAACGATCAGGTGGGTCATAGCTTTTCCAATTCTCACTCCTCATTTTCATCTTCATCCTCAACTTCGTCGTCCTCTTCGTCTTCAGCAACGCTGTAGCCGGCAAGAAGATAACGGGAGCGGCACTGCGGGTCGTGCCCGCCGTATTTGCCGCAAATCGAACAGGGAGGCTGGTAATAGCAATCAGGCGCTTTTTGGCGGCGGCGAAGGCGCGCTATGATCAGCCCGCCCGGGCGCTGCGGGTTATCCTCTGCGGCCCAGGCGATCAACGCCAGCAGGTCCTCTTCGCTGAAACCGCTGGCAGCCACTTCAGGGAAGAGCGCGGCAAACACACCGGCCTTGCGCAGCCCCTCCAGCGCCGCCGGCGAAAGGTCCGGCGCGCCGCCTGGCGCCGGCGCCGCAGAATTTTTAGGCCGGCGGCTGGAATGAGCGCGCGCCCCCACTCCAGCCGCCGGCGCGGAAACCTGCTGTCCTTGGAATCTGCCTCGCGGCAGCTTTACTGCGCCCGTCTCTGTCTCTGCGAGACGCCCTTCACCTTCCCCTGTCGTAACCGCCGGCGCAGGATTCCAATTTTCTGGAATCGCCTGATCTTTATTAAAATGAGGAGGAGGATTTAAATCTTTAAATAAAGCATCTGAATTAAATACTTCCTCCTCCTTAATCTGATTCCTGATCAGATAAAGCGATTCCAGGTTTCCAGAATCCTGAAACGGGCGACGGGAAAAGAGCCACCCGGCAAACTGCAGCACGAATAAGCCATTGCCAGCAGGCCGCAAGCGCAGTGCGTCCCGAAAGGTCCTGATAATGGCCATATGCCCATAAAGAGTTGCCTGGCTCTTGCCCGTCAATTCGGCCAACTGCGGCATAGAAAGGGCCGGCGTTTCATGCATGGCGCTGCCCCAGGCCAATGCGAGCAGTTGCAAAAAAGTTTCCTTGACTTGAGAAGGCAGCTCGCGGGTAAAAATGATGGGGGTGGCGACAAAGATGCCGTGCGGCGGTAGAAGTGATCGGGGCATTCTGGTTTACTCACGTTCACAAGGGAGCGGGTCTTTCCCGAAGGCCGGCGAATTCCGCCTGAAGAGGGGAAGGTAGGCCTGGCGCAGCTTTTAGTGAGAAAGACCCACTCGTTAAATAGAACATAAGTTCTATTTTGTTTATCATTATAGCGGCAGAAATGGAATTGTCAAGAGGGGGCGGCCAATTTTCCACATTTTTGCACGAATCACGGATGAAGGGACGGGTTGAGCGGGGCAAACTGATGACCGAAAAAATGAGCAAAAACCAACATTTTGTCAGGTACTTTTCCGAAGATTCTAAGGGTTTTCTCGGTAGTAACTTCTTTTGAATTAAGGTATAGTTAACAAGAGGAGATAAGATCATGCCGATAACCATCCTGGTTGCCGACGATCACGCCATATTACGCCAGGGGCTGCGCGCCCTGCTGGAAGACCAAACCGATTTTCGCGTACTGGGCGAGGCCAGCAACGGGCGCGAGGCCGTGCAGATGGCGAAGGAAATCAGACCCAATGTGCTGATCGTCGATATCATGATGCCGGAAATGAACGGTCTGGAAGTGGCGCGCCAGGTCAGCAAGGAAGTTCCTGATACCAAGACGGTCATTCTTTCGATGCACGCCAAAGAATCCTACATCCAGGAGGCAATCAAAAACGGCGCGGCGGCTTACGTGTTGAAGGAATCGCAGACCAGCGAGTTGATTCAGGCGGTGCGCGAGGTGATGAAAGGGAAGCACTTTTTAAGCGCCCCGCTGGGGGAATGGGCAGTTGACGCCTACTTTGCCCGGGCCAAGCAGTACGCCGCCGACGATTTTGACATGCTGACCCGCCGTGAACGCGAGGTTTTCCAGATGGTGGCCGAAGGGTTAAGCAGCCAGGAAATCGCCGAAAAGCTTAACCTGAGCGCCCGCACGGTTGATGTGCACCGGGCGCGCATCATGCAGAAACTGCGCCTGCGCAACCAGACGGATCTGATCCGCCTGGCAATTCAAAAAGGGATCATCCCTGAAGAGTAAAGCTGCCAGAGAACATTTCAGGGGGGCAAAATAAGCAAAAAATAAAGAAAACAGAAACGAAAAACTAGGTAACCCTACGCATGACAACGCGGCGCGGATGAGCGATAATGTCAGTGTAACGCACGAAATCTGATACGCCATTTAAAAGGCCGATGAAACGCCGTGCGGAGAAGAAAATGGATCAACAACTCGTCATTTTTGAGCTGGGAAACGAATACTTTGGCATCAATATTGCCGATGTGGAAAGCATTGTTAAAATGCAGGCCGTAACGGCTTTGCCGAAAGCGCCTGCTTTTGTCGAAGGGATCACCAATCTGCGCGGCGCGGTGCTGCCGGTGATTGATTTACGCAAACGGTTTGGAATGCCCGAAGCAGCAGCCACAAAGAACAGCCGCATCGTGGTTGTTGTAATGGGCGATACGAAAGTCGGCATGGTGGTCGATGGCGTTTCAGAAGTTTTCAGCATTCCGGAAGAAGCGATTGAAGCCGTGCCGCCGATGGCAACGGGCGTCAACGCCGCCTTTCTCAGCGGCATCGCCAAGCTGGAGGGCCGCCTGGTCATTCTGCTCGATTTGAGCAAGGTTTTATCAGTTGAAGAGCAGCAGGAGATAAAATCACTGCCCGCCGCGGTATAGGTATCGGTACGGGGCGCTCTTGTAATTTTTAATGGTGGACGGTTCTGGTTTTATCTGTAACAAGAGCGCCCCCGCTCATACCCATACGGGAAGGGTATGGTTTACAAATTGAATACGATTTAGAGAACCCGACAATTGATATGAGCCAGGACGTTCTCGTCCTCTTTACTGGAAGATCATTTTAATGGTAGCGGGAACGTCCCGCTCATATCGCAACAACGTGGACAGAATCAGGTTGATTATCGTGAACACGATAATAGAAAACCAATATCTGATATGGACGCGGGGCATTCCTGTCATAGTTTACTGGTATCCAAATTTTATTGGTAATAGGAACGCCCCGTCCATATCCTTTTGGCGCAAAATGGGTATGATAAATCGAAACGAACGCAACAAGAAGGAGGCGTCCCTCGACTTGGAGGTATCGCAGAAGTTTGCGCGCTACTTGCAGGATATTCTCGACGAAAATGTGCAGAAAAATTACGACCATTCGAGAGATATCAACGAAGATATCAACCAGAGCCTGGCCTCGGTGAAGCTGCGAATTGGCCGGCTCGTTGATCAGGCTGAAACTGAGGCGAACCGGGAATTGGCCGATGCGCTGCGTAAGATCGATGATGAACTGGCGCGCATCATCGCCCGTTTGCGTGAAATTTCCTACAGTCTGGAAGAGCAGGAAGTGGCCGGCCGCCTGCCAAACACAGACGACGAAAACCGTTTACGCCAGATTTCAGATAAAATTGACGCGCTGAAAAAGCGCAAAAAGCTGGCCAAACGCGCCGGATAAGAGAATGACGCTGCACACCGTGATTCCATGCAGCGAATTCCATTTTTTTATCCTGTTTTTATTATCCCCTGCCGCTGTTAATCCGATAATCGAATCATGCAGTCATCCCACCTTCAACGCTGCCGCATGACCCAGGTTGTTTGGAATCGTTATGTTTTACCGGGAGATGCCCATTGATTAAGCCGATTCACATTTTATTAGTTGAAGATGATGAAAACGACGCCATACTGTTAATCCATGAATTAAAAAAAGGTGAATTCGATCCCGATTGGAAGCGGGTGCAGAGCGCAGTTGAAATGCGGGCGGCGCTGGAAGGTGCCGCCTGGGACGCCATCATTTCTGATTTTAAACTGCCCAGTTTCAGCGCCATAGATGCCCTGACGCTGGCCAAAGAAACCGGGCGGGATATGCCCTTTATCCTCGTTTCGGGCACCATCGGCGAAGAGACGGCCGTGAAGCTCATGCGCGCCGGCGCGCATGATTACGTGAGCAAGGAACATCTCAACCGCCTGCCCGAAGCGCTGCGCCGCGAACTCGACGAGGCGCAGGTGCGCGCCGAACGCCGCAAAGCGCAGGAAGCCCTGCGCGCCAGCGAAGAGCGTTACCGGATGCTGGCCGAAAACATGAGCGACATTGTGTGGCTGGTGGACCTGGATCTAAACATCCAGTATATCAGTCCTTCGATACTCCGCCTGCGCGGTTACACGCTGGAAGAGACCCTTAAACTCCCTCTCGAAAGACACCTCACCCCCAATTCACTGGAAAGGGCGCTGACGGCATATCGGGAATTCAAACAGATTGCGCAAAGCCAGCCAGTCGATAGCTTTTTCCCATTCACGATTGAACTGGAATTTTACCGCAAAGACGGGACGACCTTCTGGAGCGAAAATACCGTTACCCTGATTCGCGATGCAAGCGGCCAGCCAAGCGGGCTGCTGGGCAGCGGGCGGGATATTACGCGGCGAAAACAGGTGGAAGAGGCGCTGCAGGCCAACCAGCAGATGCTCAATCAACAGTTAAACCAACTGCGGGTGCTGCACGATATCGACCTGGCCATCACGTCCTATTCGGATATGTATAAGACGATGGACATCATCCTGGATAAGACGGTGCAGACGGCGGGGATCGACGCGGCGGCGCTCTTTTTGCCTGACGGAAACAACAACACCGATTTCGTCCTGACCCGCCAGTCTGGCATTGCGGAAGGGGTATTGCAAACACGCGTATTATGCGGCGAAGACCTGCTCAACTGCGCCCGGCCAATCGGGCGAAACGGCGCCTGGATACTGGCCGATGAACGCCAGCTTGCCCCGCTTTTCCAGCAATTAGCGCAGCAATTCAAATCCTGTTCAGCGCTTACCCTGCAATCCAAGGGGCAGATCATTGGGTTGTTGTTGATATTAAGCCACGCGGCGGGCGTATTTAACGACCAGTTGCAAAGTTTTCTGGATTCGCTTTCGATGCAGGCCACCATTGCCATCGAAAACGCCTCGCTGTTCGCCCAGATGCAGATTGCCAACCAGGATCTGACCACCGCTTACGAGGCGACGATTGCCGGCTGGGCGAAGGCGCTGGAGTTGAGAGACGCAGAGACCCGCGGGCACAGCGAGCGGGTGATGCAGATGGCCTGCCGACTGGCGGAAAAGTTCAACTTTCACGGCGAGGCTTATTTGAACTTCCGCCGCGGCGTCTTTCTGCACGACATCGGCAAAATGGGCATTCCCGACAATATTCTGCTCAAGCCGGGGCCGCTCAATGAACGGGAATGGGAAGTTATGCACCGCCACCCCGAATACGCCCTGCGTTTGCTGTCCGAAATTCCGTATCTGAAGCCGGCCCTGGATATCCCCTACTGCCACCACGAACGCTGGGACGGCAGCGGCTACCCGCGCGGATTGCGGGGGGAGGAAATCCCTCTGGCGGCGCGCATTTTCGCCGTGGTGGACGTGTGGGACGCCCTCCGCTCAGACCGCCCCTACCGGCCTGCCTGGCAGGAAAAGGACAT
>CAZDAW010000118.1:0-9536 GCA_964503685.1 uncultured Anaerolineaceae bacterium
GAGATGCGCTGGATCCTCGCCTTGCACAGAATTAGTTAATACCAATTTTTATAATTGTAAGTAGATGATCTATCTATACTGATATTTCAGAGGAGCGGATCTCAAATCCGCTCTTCTTTTATTTATGCTGATTTCTTGTTGCAGATAATTTATTATTCTAAATAATCCCTGTATTTTTTTATTAATCTGAAAGATAAACAGTAAAATGGGTGGTAAATTAATTCATGATCCTGATTATCGGGTTATACTTTTATACAGGCGTCCATGTAACTATTTTTAAAAGGGAACATCTAAATGAATGACACAAGCCAGAAAATAGATGCTGCTTATTCACTTGATGCCTTAAAAGCTGGAGATCGACTTGAGTTTGCCCGATTGGTTGATGACTATTCTGGCAGAATCTATCGGTTGGTGCGGAGAATTTTGACCGATGACCAGGATGTCGAAGATGTTTTGCAGGAAACCTTTATCAAAGTTTATCAAAAAATCGCGACGTTTGAAGGCCGTTCACAGCTTGCCACCTGGATCTATCGAATCGCGATGAATGAAGCATTGACGGTTTTACGTAAAAAAGATCCCGAAGCAGTCTCACTAGAACAGGGTTTCGAGATGGATGATGAATCGGGCGACTCGATACCCATGGAGATTGTGGATTGGTGTTGCCTGCCAGAAAGTGAATTGCTTTCTGTAGAAGCAAGACGTCATATCGATAGCGCAATTCATCAACTTTCGCCGGCATTACAGGCAGTTTTTTTATTGAGAGATGTAGAAGGGCTTTCTGTTCGGGAAACGGCAGAAGCGCTTAACCTGAGCGAACCGGCCGTGAAGGTCCGTCTTTTACGGGCAAGGTTGGCTTTAAGAGAAAAGCTATCCGCATATTATGGCGGACGTGTGAAGGAGATGAAAGAAGTATGAGAGATCAGCGACACTGTCAGGAATTGAAAGCCTATTTATCGGATTATATTGATGGCGCATTAAGTGATGATCTTTGCCAGGCGTTAGAGCAGCATATTGCGGAGTGTCAGAATTGTCAGATTGTGGTCAATACTTTGCGGAAAACAATCGATCTGGTTCATACGACTTCGGTTGATAAAACAGTCCCGGATGGTGTTCGTACTCGTCTATTCCACCGGTTGAATCTGGATGATTTTTTGGATAAGTGATTATGAAAGGTGAACTGATTCCGAGCGGTAAAAATATAAAACAAGACGAATGTTCACAGAAAATTGAAGCAAGGCTATCAAAAAATTGTCAGCTGCGTTCGGGCGATACCTGTCCCCGTTGCCAAACAGGGAAAATGGAATATGACGGGTTGCTCAATTTAACCTGTACTCAATGCGGTTACACAATCGGCGGTGGATTCACCTGATAATAACGGGCTTACTACCTCGTTGGGGTATTGGTTTATTCATGTAATGATAGGTTGTGTGCCGAATAGAATGATAAATATCATGGCGCTGTTCCTGAAAAAATGCTGATTGGGAGATAAGGCAGGTTATGAGGAGGATAAGAAATGGAAGCTAAAGTTACCTGGAAAGGACGGATGTCGTTCGAGGGAGGCGCAGGGACCGGATTTAAAGTTCCCCTGGGTGCTGAACCGGCAGTAGGGGGCGATAACGATGGATTTCGGCCAATGGAATTACTACTGGTCGGTCTGGCAGGTTGTACAGCGATGGATGTTATTTCTATCCTTCGAAAAAGAAGGGAGGATATCACGGCTTTTGAGGTGAGTGTAAAGGGGGATCGCGCCGAAGATCATCCCCGCGTATTCACCCATATTCAGATTGAATATAGCATCACCGGACGCCAGGTATCAGAAAACGCCGTTCAACAGGCAATTGATTTATCGAAGACGAAATACTGCCCGGCGCAGGCTATGTTCTCGCAAGTTGCGCCAATAGAAATCATTTATTCGATTCACCAGGTCGATTGATACTCATTCGGTCGCCTGAGAGGACTCGGCTCTATCGTCTGATGTTGTAGCGGGTTCGTTTCCGGCGTGGATGAAACTGGTTTGATCTGAATAAGCGCTGGCAACTACGGTCAATGATTGGCGCGTTAAGGTGCCTTCGTATGCAGTATCGCCGTTGTGTGCAATCCAGCCTTCCAGGTTAAACGGTACTGGGCTGTCAGCCGGAATCCATTCGCCGTTATACTTGCGTGCGATATGAACATGTGTGCCCGTTGCTGAACCGCGCTCGCAAGATGGGTGACCGACTGGGTCGCCAGTTTTTAATTGATCGCCTTTTTGAACCCGATCGCGGGTAGCCAGGTGTAGATAAAAAATTGCCCAACCAGTCCGTTCGTCGCCGTCGCCATCCAGATCAAGGACGGCGATGCCGGTTTCCGTTCGGGCGATAATTCCATCTGCAAGCGCGGTGGCGTAAAGTTTTGTTTCGAAACAGCCATGCAGGTCTGAAGGGGGAGCAAAATCCAGGGCGCTGTATGGGTCGCCATTTCCCCAGGCAGTATGAGGCCCGCCTGTGAATGACCAGGTTCTGCCGGGTAAAAATGGAAGTTTGAATTCAGGCTGCTGCAGGCTGCCTGGGATATGCGCTTCTTCATTCGCCCAGGGATCGCCAAATAATTCTTGATATGTGTTTGCCACACCGGCATTGCTTATGGCCCGATCGTACTCGCTTTCGTCGATGATCCGGGAATAGTAATATTGCAAGCCCACGGTCGCTGCATTTTGCCAGGGGTCTGGACGTTCAATTCTTTTGTCGAGGTGTTCAAACTCGTTGAGTCTTCCCGTCCGCCAGCCGTAATATCCATTGTTCATAACATCTGCTGCCCAGCTCAACTGTCGGTAAAGCCCTTTGTAGGCATAATGTTTATATCCCAGAGGATAGTCATTATCTTTTGGCATATCGGGTTCTGAGAGCGCGTGGGATTGATATTCCAAAATGGCAAGCAACAACCGGGGGCTTACACTGTAATTCAGGGCGACGTAATCGACAACCTCCGCCCCGCTTCGATTTTCACCGGCGGCCCAATCGGAGTAATTCTTCAACCAGCCGGGTTGCTGGTCAACAAAGGCGCTGGTGTCGAAACCAATTTGCGCCGGCCCATTGATAAAGAGCGAGTCTGGGATGATTTTGTAAGAGGAACCCCAAAGGGGTAAATAGTAAATCGGGATTTCCATTGGCAGACCAGCAGGGAGCGTGGTCGCCTCAGCAGGAATGATTGGATTGGCTTCGAGGATCTCCTTAACTGTGGTATTGAAGTGAACGGCCAGGGCCGGCAATGTATCACCGGTTTGCGCCTGGTATTCCACCAGTTCTCCGGGATTATATAACGGACGTCCGGGCATGGTGATAATTGTTGGTGTTGGTTTTGCTTCAATATAGAAATTGAAGAACGATTCATTTTGTGGTGTACAGGCGCATAAGAGTAATCCTCCCAGCGTCAGGATTAACGATATGGATTTAAATCGGGTCATCATTGCTAATTGCTGATCATTTATTTCTCATACGGATCATCGGATAGGCGCGAAATGTTCGTGCTGGCAATGGCAAAAACGCTGGCGGTAACGGTCTTATCTCCACGGGTCAGGGTGCCTTCGTAGGCTTCTTTTCCTGTGTGCGCTTCCCAACCGCTCATGATAAACGGCATGGATCCGCCAGCAGGTATCCATTCCCCATTATATTTTCGGGCAATATGAACGTGAGTTCCTGTTGCCGCGCCGCCCTCGCAAGAAGGATGTCCGATCCGGTCGCCTGCATTGACCCATTGTCCAGCAGGGACGCGGTCCTCTGTTTTGATATGAAGAAAGAAAATAACCCAACCGGTCTGTTCGCTGCCATCTCCATCCAGGTCTATTGTTACAATGCCAAACCCGGAGCGAACGATCAACCCCGATGCAGGCGCAATAACCCAGGCAGCGCTCTCTGCGCAGCCGTGATAGGCTGTGGCAGGGGCAAAATCGAGAGCAGCATAGGAGCCATCATCTTTCCAGGCGGGGTGTGGGCCGCCAGTATGCGACCAGACCTTGTCAGGTTCAAATGGTAAAATCAACTTTGGCTGCGTCAGAGTGGGCGGGAAGAGGGGTTCGATCTTCTGAGCGCGAATCCAGGGATCGCCAAACATTTTTTTATGGAGCGCGGGCAAACCTTCGTCAGAATAAATTGCCTTCTCCCAATCTGAAATTGCAAAGTGTTTGGTAAAGGCGTATTGCAGCGCAACAGAGCCGGCATTCAAATTGGGCGCTGGACGGATTGTAGTGCCATCTTTGAAGGTTAGTTCAATCAAACGACCTTCTCGCCAGCCGTAATACCCGTATTGAATCTGACTGGTAATGTAAGCCAGTTGCATATAAAAGCCTTTATGTTTTATATCATTTTTTAGCAGCGGGTATTCGATACCTTCGAAGGTTTCTGGCTGTCCGTAAACCCAATGATTTAAATATTCTACGATGGCGAGCAGAAGGCGCGGGTTGACTGAATTTTCCTGGGCAACGCGTTCGATAATTCCTGCTCCACTCGTCCAGCCTGTATTTCCCAAGTACTCTCTGTATGTGCTTAAGTAACCGCCAGCCTCGCTGACAAAAGCGTCAACATCAAAATCGATGGCAGAGGGGGAGAATACAATCTCGCTATCCGGCAGGAGTTTTGTGTCGAGGGTTGTTTTTTCCAACCGGTTAGGAATGACCAGTAATTGCCCCGGGTTGAACAGGGCTTTTTCGGGGATCAATTCCGGTGATTTAATCTCTGTCGTTTCAACTCCAAAGCGGACGGCGATCGCGGGTAAGGTATCGCCTGCCTGTGTGTAATACAGGATCGGAGAATCTTTGGATGGTGTTCCGGTTGCCGGAGTTTGCGTCATTGTCACGGAGGGTATTTCGGGGGTTGTTGATTGGGTTGCAGCGACTGGCGTTTCCGTTTCTGTGATGTCATGTGGTACTGGAGAAGGCGTCATTGTTTTTGTCGGTATGTTTGTTGCTGTTTCGGTGGGTGGTAAATCAGTAACCGCCCACCCGGTCAGCGTCACTGCCGCGGGGGTGATAACTGCCGTTGGAAAATTATTTTGCCCGGCTGCTGCACCCGCGCCGGTACCCAATGCGATCATTTTATCTTTTAATGCCGATAAATCGGGTTTTACTGTCACAGCGCAAAAGAACAGGGTTGCCGCAATAAGAAGCGTCAGAATCAAGCGAACCAGACAGGACTGGTTAACGCGAGATCTGGTTCTCCGGTATGCGACCTTCCCACGCTTTGACGATTCGCCCACTCTTTTGTAATCTTCCATCGTATACAATCCCATCGCCGCTTGAAACCCAGCCGTCCAGAATGAAGGGCAAGGTTCCATCTGCCGGGATCCATTCTCCATTATAACGTCTTGCTATGTGAACGTGTGTGCCATTTGAAACGCCGCCTTCGCACGAAGGGTGACCAATGTGGTCGCCGGCGTGCACGATCGCGCCTGGTTGAATACGATCGCGGTTTTCAATGTGCATATAGAATAAAAGCCAGCCGGTTTGTTCTCGTTTATCACCATCTAAATCCTGAATAACTGCACCATTGCCTGTACGAAGAATAACGCCATCCGCCATTGCCGTCACCCACTCGTCGCTTGGCACGCAGCCCAGGGCATCTCCGGGCGGCGCAAAATCCAGACCGGCCCAGCCGGAACCATCTCCCCAGCCGCCGTGCGGCCCGCCGGTAAACGACCATGTTTTACCTTCTTCGAAGGGGAGTTGGAGCAACGGTTGAGTTAAATTGGCAGGGAGCAGCGGCTCGACGCCGAAATCAAATGGATAACCGAATAATTGATTATAAGTGGCGAATAAACCTTCTTCGGTGACTGCCTTTCGCCAGGCATCTTGATCGTATAATTTTGAGAAAAAGTGTTGAACACCTGCAGTCCCGGCGTTGATACTGGGATCGAGCGGAACCAGGCTGCCATCAGCGAGGACGTAAACGCCCAATCCGTTAACTCGCCAGAGGTAAAACCCTCGGTTCAGATTATCGGCGGCAAAGGCCAATTGGCGATATAACCCCTTGCGATTTTTATCGGCATAACGGATCGGGTAAGCCAACGCCTCAGAGTCCGAAGTCGGGTTAGTGACCCAATGGCTTTGATAGTCCAGCACGGCGAGCAGCAACCGGGGGTTGACCGAATAGTTCTGGGCAATGCGTTCAACGATTTGGATGCCGGTCATCGTTTGGCCTTCGAGATCAACTTCCTCCTGATATTTGGCGAGGTATCCCCCTTTGTTCTGCACAAAAGCCTCAATATCGAAGTTTGTGCTCATCGGCCCGTAAACCAGTTCAGAATCGGGGATGATTTTGAACGAAGGCGCCGGCGCGCCCGGTGTGGGCGCTGGAATTTCCAGCACCTGGCCAATATCCAGACGATTAGGATCGGTTAATTTGTTGGCATTAACCAGATTATCGACTGACACATTGTATTGCTGAGCTATTTGTCCCAACGTGTCGCCGCTCTGAACGGTATGTTGTTCGGGTGTGGTACGTGGGGCAGGCAGCGTTCGAATTGGATCGGGAGTGGGGGTGAGAACAGGCTCGCCGGGTTGGCGGTTGTAAGGCTGGTAAACGACAGGCGCGAGGTTTTGCCCGGGTGCGGGTGTGGCGCTGACTGGCAAAGCTGTGCTTCCGGGAATATCCCAGCCTGGCGAGCCGGCCGGCGCCGGGCGAGCGCAGCAAGTAATAAAAACCAGCGCGCCAATTGTCAGCAATAAGAACCATTTGATTTTCATAGCAGGCCCCCCAGTAGGATTCTGCCGCCGCCCAAAAGGTGAAGGTGAATATGCGGCACACTTTGTCCGGCATCCGGCCCGGTATTAATAACCAGCCTGTAGCCGGAATTATCTATTCCCGCTTCGATAGCCAGTTTTTTTGCAACATTGATCATGTGTCCCAATAATACATTATCATCACCTGGCACGTCATTCAGGGATGAATAATGCTGGTTTGGAACGATCAGGTAATGAATGCGGGCTTTTGGATGAATGTCGCGAAATGCTGTCACCAATTCATCCTGGTACAAGATGTGCGCCGCGGTTTCACCTTTGAGTATTTTGCAAAAGACGCATGCTGATGACATGGCGCTTCTCCTATGCAGATCAAGGAGTCGCCGTCGGAATCTCACCCGTAATTCCTTTGCAGACGATATCGTAGTATTCCAGTTCGGTAGCCTTGTTTTGTTTTGCTTCGGCGGCTGCCTGTTTGCCGATCGTGATGACCTCATCGATGCGTGAGGCCGCATCAATGCTCCAATAGCGCGGCAGAGTCATCAAAGGGTCGCCGGCCGGCGTTTCGGGTATCCAGGATGGAGAATTCGGATCGGCCTCGCTTGCCTGGGGCACCCAGTTGAACATGACCGGGCCGCGTGGATTAGTTGTAAAGCCCAGGCGGTAACCCGCAGCGCGGGCGATCTCGACGGCGCGTCGGGTAAAACCGCCGCCCGGCCAGATGTAGGCGATTGGGCGTTTGCCATAACGCGCTTCGATGTTCGCGGCAGACCCCTCGATTTCGCTGTGCATGTACTCTTCTGATGAGTCAGCGGTAATTGGTGTGTTATGGACGACGCCGTGCGCCTGAACATCGATCCAGCCAGCCTGCACGAGGGGCGCATTTTCCTGATACAGGGATTCGGAGGTGTCGGGGGCGCTGATCCAGGCATTGGTAATTGTCCACTTGAATTCCTCAAGGAAAGGCAGGAAATGGGTTTCGTAATAAGCTGCCCGCTTCCGGTCATCGACGATGATGAGCAGCGAACGCTTGGGGATTTTGGCGTTATGCTCCAAAAAGTTTGCCAGTTGCTCTGAATTGATCGTCTGGAACCCGACCTCCTGAGCGTGCCGGAGGGTAATTTCGAGAGTGGAATGGTGGATTTGCTCGCCGGTCGGCGAAAGCTCGTTGCCATCTTCAGTGATTGAATGGTACATGATGACCATCACCACTGTGCCGGGTTCGCTGTTGTTGGGGTCCCAGCGCATCTTGAGATACTGGCAGGTATCATTGATGTAGGTTTGCGGCGTCACGCCGGGTTTGAGCAAATCCGAAGTAAACACAGCCGGCAGCGCGGGCGGCGTGCGCACCGCGGTTGGTGTAGGAGGAACCGGGGTAGCAGTTGGCGGCGGCAAGGTGGGGGGGGGGCTGACCTGCTGTGGTGTATCCGTAACCGACGGCGGCGTTGAATTGGCCTGCGAACAGGCTGCCAATCCGAGCAGCATTAAGCCCACGATTGGCAGAATCCAAAATCGTCGGGGTTGATTACCGTTGTCTGGCGCTTTCATTTTTTCTGAATCAGGCTTCCTCGCCGCGAATGAAAGCTTCTGTCATATCACGGCAGATACTATCTTTGAATTGTTTGGGGGGCGTCTTCATGAAATAAGATGAAGGCGCAATCATTGGGCCAGAGAGGCCGCGTTCCAGCGCTAGTTTGGCGCAGCGCACCGCATCGATCACAACGCCGGCTGAGTTGGGCGAATCCCATACTTCCAGTTTGACCTCGGCATTGAGTGGCACTTCACCGAAGGTCGTGCCTTCCATGCGAATATAGCACCACTTGCGGTCGGTGAGCCAGGGAACGTAATCGCTGGGGCCGACGTGAATATTATCCGGGTCCAGCTTGTAAGGCAGCATACTGGTGACTGCGCCGGTCTTTGAAATCTTCTTCGATTCAAGACGTTCGCGTTCGAGCATGTTCATGAAATCAGTGTTGCCGCCGAAATTTAGCTGGTAGGTGCGGTCCAGGCGCACGCCGCGCTCGACAAAGAGGTTGGTCAAAACGCGGTGGGTGATGGTGGCTCCCACCTGGCTCTTGATATCGTCGCCGATGATCGGGACGCCGCGTTGGCGAAAACGCTCGCCCCAATATTCAGAGCTGGCAATGAAAACCGGAATGCAGTTGACCAGGGCGCAGCCGGCTTCCAACACCTGCTCTACGTACCACTTGGTTGCCATTTCGGAGCCGACGGGCAGGTAGTTAACGACCACATCTGTTTCGGTTTCCTTCAGAATCCGTACAATATCGGCTGTGGGGCCGGGAGCTTTTTTCAAGATTTGGGAGAGGTACTTGCCCAATCCGTCGTGGGTCATACCCCGTGAAACAGGGACGTTCAGTTTCGGTACATCGTAAAATTTGTAAGTGTTATTGGGGTAGGCGTAAATCGCTTCGCCCAGGTCTTTGCCGACTTTGGTATCGACCACGTCAAATGCGGCGGTGAATTCAATATCGCTGATGTGATAACCGCCCAAATTGACGTGCATCAATCCGGGAACCTGATCGGTATCTTTTGCATTTTTGTAAAAATGAACACCCTGAATAAATGAGGATGCACAATTACCTACACCGATAATTGCGACCCGTACTTTTTTTTTGTCAGCCATGCTGCCATCTCCTTAAATATTGATATTGATCAATGCACAGGTAGAAGTATACCGCAATTCGCGTGACCTTGCCAAATTGTCAGGTGAAAGTTATAATGGCTGCAGTTCGGGGCGTGGCTCAGCCCGGGTAGAGCGCACGGTTCGGGTCCGTGAGGTCGAGAGTTCAAATCTCTCCGCCCCGAC
>CAZDAW010000119.1:0-9029 GCA_964503685.1 uncultured Anaerolineaceae bacterium
TTGCTCCACTAACGGGTTGATTTCCGGGTTATTTATGGAGGGTTTGACAGGAGCTAGATTGACATGTTCCCAGCGAATCCGGTCATTCTGATTACCTGAAATCTTTGCGCGTTCGCCGGTAAATGGTTGTCTTCCAGTCGCCATTTCATAAAGAATGATCCCAAGGGCATAAATATCGGTTTGCGGCACAACCGTCTGATTGCATATCTGCTCAGGTGCCATATAGGCAGGTGTTCCGCTATTATTTGGCAAGATGCTATTCCCTCTGATCACCCGGAATATTCCAAAATCAGCCAGTAAAACCTTGCCGTTATTTTGTATCATGATATTACTGGGCTTGAGATCACAATGAACGACGCCGCGTTGGTGCGCATAACTCAACGCGGCGCAGATCGGCTCGAATGTTTGTTTTATTTCTGCGTTAGTAAAACCCTGAGACGAAATATTCGCTTGCAGCGTTCGTCCCTCGATGAAGTCCATAACGATAAACGAAATTTCTCCTGCGTTATCCAATCCATAAGATCGGACGATATTCGGATGCTCAAGATATTTCAACGCCAGGGCTTCCTGTTGAAATTGCTCGCGCATGGATCTCGAAGTGAAATATTGCGGCTTCAACACCTTCAAGGCCATATGGGTCTGCCGGTTTCTATCCCACACCTTATAGACTTCCGACATTCCACCCTGACCCAGAAGCGCCTCTACTTCGTAAGAATTACCGATAAGCTGTCCTGTTGAATAAGACATACTTCATTGCCCTTTAAAGACGAGAATGAACGGCCCAATAGTTATTTTATCCCCCGGCGATAATCGGGCTCGTTTTACAGGTTGCGAATTGATCAGCACCCCCGTCTGGCTATTGATATCCTCTATCCACCAGCCATTTTTGCCGGGGAATATGCGCGCATGCTGGCGCGAAACGGTTACATCCAACAGACGCAAATTGCAATTGCTCCCCCGGCCAATCAGGCAACCCGATTTATTGAGGTAGTATTGTTTATCTTTAATTGTGAGTCTGGCAGCGCCCGTTGATTGATACTTATTTCCCTCCGAAGCCTGATAGAGCAAGATAAAACCAATGATAACAATCAACAAAATCGAACTTAGCAAAATAAAGATAATGCCCGGGCTCAAATTTCTATTCAAAGGAATAACAGCGACAGGCGTCGAATCTTGTTGAATAAGAGCGGGCTGCGTGACATCTGGTCTGGCCGCCGTAATACTCCCGGTCGGAATCAGCGGAATATTGAGTGCAGATAGCATCGGTTCGGAAGTATTTGTCGAGACAGGCGCAACTGGTTGATCTGTAACTTGAGGGCTCGGTTCTCCTGGAAATGATGGAGGTAAGTAAGTTGCAAATTGCGGCAGTGGATGGACGGAGAGAAAATCTGTTCTTTGGAATGCGTCACCGCCAGGTGCATTGACGCCGTCCCAATATTGATATCGCCCATCTCCGAACCATAAAATCGCGCCGTACTCGAAATCAGTTCGATAAACGGGTTCACCGTTCAATACACCGGGATACGTACTGCTAACCGGCTTGCCAAGAGTTCCGGTCGGCCCGCCGCGAATGTTTGTATAACTGGCCCACGTAGGGCCAATGATCAAATACCCCTGCCCTCCCGCGTCCACCAGTACGGTCGAATTCTTTGACCAGGGTGAATCGGCGTTCGGGTTTGGCAATAATTGTTGAATGTAAATATTGGCGCCAGATAATTGCTGAACAGGGCCAATTGGATTTCCTAAAAGACCATTCTCCCCGCCGTATTGCCAGTATGTCTGAATGATCGTAAGGTTCTTCCGATATTGATCAGAGTTGATGATAGCAGATATTGTTTCATATCCCACCGGATAATTCGCGCTGACGACCACCGGCGCTGTTAATTCGTCAGGAATTATGGAAACCAGATCGCTTTCCGGGCAGGTCTGACCCTCTGTGAAAGCATTGCATTGATACAACACAAAATGCAGATGAGGTAATCCGCCTTCTTGACTGGTTGTCCCGATGTATCCCAGGGGAGCGCCGCGGGCAACGATCTCACCCGCGTTCACCAAAGGCGCCTGGCTCAAACTGGCGTAACGCGTCATATATCCACCCGAATGGCCAATGACGACTTCGCAACCATAAGCCGTTGCGCCGCAATCTTTTTGAACACTAACGACTTTGCCATCGGCAGCCGAAAGCGCCAAAACCGGCCCGGTATTGGTACTATCTTGAAAAAAATCAATTGCATTCTGGTCCGCGCTGATATGACAGGGGCTGGCTCTCTGGCTAACCAGGCCAACACCAGCCAGCCAGGGCGCCTGTAGCGGCAAGCGAGCATAACCAGCAGCAGTATTTGGGCCTGTTAACATTACCATACTGAACAAGAGAACGAAGGCCATCAAAAACCGCCGCATCGATCATCTCTCCCGAAATTCTAGAATCTGATAATAGCCAATTTGAATAATATCCCCGTTTCTGAGTCTGACTGGCTGCTGGACGCGCCGCCCATTGACGAATGTGCCCAACTTGCTTCCTCTATCCTGAATGACAAAACCCTGCGGCGTTGCATAAATGACGGCATGATCGCGCGATACGCTCGCTTCATTGAACGGCAGGTGACAGCTCTGACTCCTGCCTAGCTGAAATGGCGTAACTGTAATTGAAATCGTCCGCCCAGCGTAATCGCCTGATCTGGCAATCAAGTGAACTCCTTTTACAGGATGTGGTTTTGCCTTATCCTGTCCGATTACCTGTCTGGTTGGAGGTGGTTTTGGCGCCGAAGGCTTCGATACCGGTGACTTTAATGTCGGTTGCTCGATGTAAGTTGAACCATCATTGGTGCAGGCGCGCTCGAAGGCCACGCAAAAATCGAGCGGGCTGCGATAACGCCGGTCTGCTTCTTTAACGAGGGCAATGTTGACAACGGCCTCCACCGCTTGAGGGATATTGGGATTTGCCAGACGAAGCGAGGGCAATGGAAGATTTTGATGTTCCCACGCCAGCCGTTCACGCGTTGATTTCGAAGATATACTGGAAGTCTTGCCGCGATAAGGGAGTTGCCCGCCGGAGAGCATTTCATATACGCTGATGCCCAGGGCATAGATATCTGTTTTGGCATTGACAGTCCCTTCGAATTGTTCCGGGGCCATGTAAAATGGCGTTCCGGCGCCATTATGTTCGCTGGCTAACCGGGCCACGCCAAAGTCCGTCAGGAGAATCCGCCCATCCTTATGGAGCAGGATATTGGCCGGCTTGACATCGCAGTGATAGATTTTATTGTTATGTGCAAAAGCCAGGGCGCTGGTTACCGGCTGTAAGATGTGCAACACTTCAACCGGAGTCATCGGCGAACTTCGTTCGGTGATATGTTGGCGCAGGTTACTCCCATCAACCCATTCCATGACGATGTACGTCAAATCCCCATCCTTGCCAGATTCGTACAATCTGACAATGTAAGGGTGCTCCAACTGACGCAGTACCCCGGCTTCTTTTCCGAACATGCTATAGACCTGGTCATTTTCGGCCAGGTCACGCCGTAATATTTTAACTGCCATTGGGGTATGTCTGAGGGCGTCATTGGCCAGATATACGTCTGCCATGCCGCCCGAACCTACCAACTGCGTCAGTTGATATTGGTTCTTAATAACCCTGCCGACCAGATCCGCCATATATCGATGCTTTCCCCTTCTCGGTTTCTATGAAAACAAGTCGATACAGGCTTATTCCAACACTTTTAATACGAACAGGGAGTCGCCGATTTTTACTGTGTCATTCTCTTTGAGCGGTGTGGCCGCCCGAATTCGCTCGCCGTTGACGAACGTCCCATTGGTCGATCCGCAATCCCAGAGAACAAATTGATTCTGCTCGACGGTGAAACGCACATGAGGTGTGGATACTTTGGGGTCATCGAGAACAAGATCGCCGTCTTTTCGGCCAATCGTATCGCCGGCTTTGATCTTGTAACTCTTGCCGCGCTTACGGCCTTCCTTAATGATGAAGAAACCCAATATGCCGGTATCGGGGGTATCGATCTCCGTTTCATCGTCTGCTCTGGCGCCCCGCCCGATTTCGGTTTCATCGAGATCGTCGTCAAGAATTCGCCCGCCATAATAGGCCTGGCGTTCGCGGCCAATTTCGGTCTCTTCGTTATCGAAACCCTGCCCACTACCCTGGGGCTGGTAACCCTGGTAAGCGCCGCCGCCAATGTCAGTTTCCATGTTGTCCTGGTCAATATTCCCCGGCGATCCGGGGTCCTGCGGACGTTGATTTGGATATGCCATATCATCCTCCAAAATGATAGATTATTTGATTTGCTCTATGATAATTTCCAATTAAGCCTTGAAACGCAATACGGTATTATCGCCAAACTGGATTTCATCATCGGCTTCGATGATGATCGCTTCGTTGTGCAGGCGTTTCCCATTGACCTTCGTCCCGTTAGTGCTGCCGAGGTCCATTAAACGATAATGCCCGTTTTGCTCGGTAATCGAAGCGTGATGACGGCTGATCGTCCTGTCGCCTTCGAGGGCAATGTCGTTGTCCATAGATTTGCCGATGGTCGTTTTTCCCTGGCAAAGCTGGTAGTTTCGCCCGCCGCCAACCAGCCAGGCTGCGACTTTTCGCTTTTCCGGCTGGGGGGCAACTGGAGCTTCGTTCCGATAACCCCCGCGCCCGCCATAATTATCCTGTGCGCGTGAGTCTGGCAAAATGGTCGGGACGTAATCGTTACCCAGGTAATTGTCGCCGCCCGAATAGGAGGACGTTCCCCGGTATGTGACATAATATCCCGCAGCCAGGATGGGCGGCAGAATGCCTCCCAGCAACCCAAGATAGAAAATCGCTTCCAGGAAGGGGTCGAGGCTCACCCGACCGATATTTCCGCTGAAGCGCCAGATAATGGTCGGGATCATCAGACACAAGAGCAAGACAATCGCCAGCCGCCAGCCGTTGGCCTGTATCTTACGGTTGCTGCTGTCGTAAAACAGCCAGATCGCCGCGCAGACGGCAATAAAAAAGAAAATGAACCATCCCCCCAATGACCCCAGGCCATTAACAAAATACCATTGAAAAAATTTATCGGTTTCTGACATTGTTTAATGCCTCCTTTTCTATGATGAATACTTTTTTTGTGATTGAAAACCGTCCTAACGTTGTTTGGGTAACCATTTAAATTGAGTTCCCATCTGGTCTGCCGCCGATTGACAGGCTTGCTTTGCGACATCGCCAGGGATGAGAACCCACATATCGATTGTTAACTTTGGCGCAGAATCAACATCTTCATCGATATCGATGAGAGTTTTACATAAAGCAGGATTACCATTATTATCAAAGGCAGTGCATTGTTGATATTGATTCGTAGCCGCATAAACGATATTGAAGGGTGTCAATAACCTTATCATTCCTGCCGAATTTGGCGGTTTCAAATAACAGGCGCCCACCCCGAGGCTCGCCTCTGATGATGGATTTGAAGTCGGTGTCGGGGTAGCCGTCTCTGTGGGCGTCGTTATTTCGGTCGGTCGGGTTGGCTCTGGTGATGATGTGAAAGTAGGTGTACTGGTACTGGTCACAGTGGGAGCAGGCGTATCTGTCCTTAAATTGGCCTGTAATAACGAAACTGTATCCGTTGTTGCGCTTTGAGTCTTCGCCAGTATCGCTGCTTTTGTATCCTGAACATATTGTTCGACCATCGCTTCCTGGCTCACACCTTTCCCACCGCCGGGCTGAGACAACAGGGAATACACCCCATAACTCGCCAGAGCGACGATGGCCAGCAATCCGATGAGCGATCCAACAATTTGCCAGGGTTTCAGCCTGTCAAAAAACGACTTTCGCCGCCGGGTCTGGATGCCCGGATCAGTTTTGATCTCGTCCCAGTTGATCTCATTGATCTTCTCGGCCTGGCGCGGGGCGCGCACGGTCACCTCCAAATTATTCGAGTATTGCCCGATCTGCACCAGAACGACCGAGATATTATCCTGCCCACCCTTATGATTGGCGTAATCGATCAACCGCTCGGCAATTTTCTCCGGCGTACCTTCAGCGGTGAGCTGGGCAATATCTTTGCTCAGGGTATATCGGTGCAGGCCGTCGCTGCACAGCAAAATCTTGTCGCCGGGCTTCAGGGGAATGTTGGCGCGAATAAAAACATGCGGGTCCTCTTCGCCGCCCAGGCTGCGCGTCAGACGGTTCTTCACTTTTGCGGTGAGCGATTCGGCCTCGGTCAGCACCCCGTTGCGCACCATTTCACCCACCAGATTGTGATCTTCCGAAATCTGTTCGGCGACGCCGTCGCGGATGAGATAAGCCCGGCTGTCGCCGACGTTGGCAATCGTCAGGAAGTTGCCGTGAACTACGGCAACCACCACGGTCGTCGCCATCCGCCGCCCGTAACCGGTATCCTGGGTATAATCGTAAATCTCGTTGCCGACCCGGCGAATGATCCCTTTCAGCCGTTCGCCTGGCTCTCCCTGGGGCTGGTTATAGTAATAATAAAGTATCTTTTGGACGGCGTATTTGCTGGCCCGCTCGCCATCGGCCTCGCCGCCCACCCCATCGGCTACAATGTAAAGGCATCCGCTGGTTGTCAGGTCCGCCGGATTGGTCGGCTCGAAGACATCGACGCTGTCTTCGTTGTTCGGACGCTTCCTTCCCTTATCTGTCAAAGAACTGGAATGTATCTGGAAAGGCATGGCCGGAGTTATCCTTTCTTCTCAAATGTAAACAGGCTTTCTCCTGCCCGGATCAGGTCGCCGTCCACCAGCCGCCGTTGCCCGCTGACCGGCTGCTCGTTGACAAAAACCGGGTTATCCGCCTTGATTGATTGGATGAAATATTCACCCTGCGTCAAACGAATGAGCGCATGCTGCCGCGAAGCGTTTAACCCCTTGAGGCCGATGTCGTTCTCGTCCCGCTTGCGCCCCAGGCGGGTTTCGTTTTGCAGCGGCCAGACATGCTCTGGCATCAGACCCTGCAACTCGCGGAGAACGGCCGCCCCTCCGCTTTTTTCAGCGCCGCCGGTTTTCGGCTGCTTGCGTTTGCGCAGTACAACCGAAAGGACGATCACCAGGATCACGATCGCCACCGCGGCGATGACGAAGAACATTCCCAGGTCATTAGCCTCAGCCGTGACTTTGATTTCGGCTTCACCCGTGTTCCCTTCGCTGTCTTCGGCAACGACTTTGAGCGTATGCGAGCCGGGCGCCACGGAACGCGAATTCCATTCACACTCAAAATCCTTCTCCGTCTTGAGGGTCATCGGCGTCTCCATTTCAACGCCATCAACCCATAACACCGCCTTATTGATCTTCGAGAAAGATTCGATCCCGACCTTGACCATCGTCTTTCCATAGATCGAGGCCCCTTCGGCAGGCTCGATGAATTTCACCTCCACCAGCGGGCGAATTTCCAGGCTCAAAGTGAGCTTGCCGGTATTGCCCGATTTATCCAGCGCAGCAATTTCGAAGGTATGCTTGCCGGGCGCTACCTTGCCCATGTCCCATTCAAATTCGTAAGGTTCGCTGATAACCGTTGAAAGGATCGTTCCATCGAGCAGGTAATCCACCTTTTCCAGGGTCGAGGGAGTGGTAAACTCCGGCTTGAGCACCTTCTTACCGCCGATCTTCTGTCCGTCCTGAATATCGGGCAGCGAGATGGATATTTCGCTCGGTCGGGCAATGAAGGTGTGCGTGGCCTGAACCTGCGCGCCCTGGTCATCGATGCTCACTGACAGTTCGTGCTCCTTGCCGTCGGCCTGCAGCGCCGAAGTGAACGTGACCAGATACTGCTCGCGCAGAATCGTCATGACCATTGCCAGGTCATCGCTCAAAGTCGTGGCGTCCGGCTTGATCTGCGCTGCGCCGCCGGTCAGGTCCGCCAGGCGTTCGAGCTGGTTGCGGTCCACGTCGCCGAAGCCGATCGGATAAACCGGGATCGACCAGCGCGCCGCCTCGGTCACGGCCTGCTCGAAATTATAGGTCTTACTGGCAGTATCGCGCCCATCGGTCAGCAAAACGATCACGTGCCGGCCGTCGTGATTCTTGAGCACCTTGACCGCCTCGACTAGGGCGTCGTTGAGCGCCGTCCCGCTGTGCGTCTCCAGCCCATCGATCTTCGTTCCCAGCAGGTCCTTGTCGCTTGTCAAAGGCTGGGTCTGCTCGATTTCCCCGGAAAAGGCAACGATGGCCGCCTGATCCTGGTCGGCCATGAGTTTGACAAAATTCTTGGCGGCAGCCTTGGCCGTTTCGATTGGCCGCGGCATGCTCCCCATCGCCATGCTGTCGCTCACGTCCATCAAGAGCACGTAGGCGAGAGGCTGCTCGGTGTTATTGATCGGCTCGACCTGGAAATTCGTGACCGGTTTCCCTTCTTCCGAAACAGTAAAACTCTCTTTTTGCATGTCCTTGATGGGGAATCCCTGGACATTCGTATAGGAGAGATAGACTTTGACGTTGGGAAATTTCTCGTAATCGACGTACTCGATGCTCGCTCTGCCCATCCCCTGGGCTAAAGCCGCCGCTGGAACAGTCAGCGCTATGAGGACGATGAGCGCCAGGATAATCCGCATGTGAGGCGTCGCCTTCCTGATAATCTTCATTGTCCAACCTCCCTTTCTTTAATTGAAAGATGAGATCATTTGCCGAGCAATGACCCTTGAAAAAATTGGATGCTTATATTTTTATGGTTTATTTTGGGGCGAAGATATATTCCCCTAATTTCATGTTTGGAATATGTTCAAACAATCTGCAATTATTATAATGAATGATCAGCATACTGTCAATTAAAGTTGGGGGAATCAACATGCCTTTCTTAAAGTCGTAAAAGGGGGTTGAAAAGAACGACCTTCTTCGATAAATTTGAATTTGGCAAAACAAATTTGAAACGAGGAAGGTCAAAATGGAGTCTAACACAAAAACAGGACAACAAGAGGAAACAGGGCGAAATGAGGCCAAGATAATTCATGTAGGAGAGCTTCTGAGTTACCTGATGCGGGTCAAGGATGGTCGCAAAAGACGAGGGATACGGTATGGATTAGAGATCATCCTGG
>CAZDAW010000120.1:0-8976 GCA_964503685.1 uncultured Anaerolineaceae bacterium
CGCCCTTCTCGCAGTGACAAACGCAGAGATTGTTGTCAAGGTAGCAACTTGAGTTTTTTATATGTGTGCATGTTTACTGGAGCAAAGAATGAGCAGTACGACAAATTCTCGCAAATGGCTGGTGCTGCTGGCAATCGGCCTTGGAACCTATATGACCGCTCTCGATTCGAGTGTGGTCAACACGGTGATTCCCCTCATCACCCGCGATCTGGCCGCCGATGTCGCTGCCATCGAATGGGTGGCAACCACTTATCTGCTGGTGGTCAGCGGTTTGCTGCTCACCTTCGGGCGATTGGGCGATCTGCATGGCCATAAACTCAATTACCTTGGCGGCTTCCTCATCTTTCTGGCAGCCTCTGCGGGCTGCGGCATGGCTCCGACCACCGGCTGGCTGATCGGCTTTCGCGCTGTTCAGGCTCTGGGCGGCGCGATGCTCTACGCCAATGGCCCGGCTATACTCACCACCGCCTTCCCACCCCAACGTCGCGGGCTGGCCCTGGGCTTGCAGGCCGCCATGACCTACCTGGGATTAACGACCGGCCCTTCACTCGGTGGCTGGCTGGCCGAATCTTACGGTTGGCGCTCGATCTTCTACATCAATGTCCCCGTGGCGATCATTGCCGTCATTGTCGGACTGTTCGCTATCCCTTACGACCGCCAGCACGCCCGCAAGGAACGCTTCGATTTGATCGGCGCACTGGTCTATATGATCGGCTTTTCACTGCTGCTGTTCAGCCTCAACCGCGCCCACGATTGGGGCTGGACTTCGCCGTTAACCCTGGGATTATTGGTTTTCTCAGTGATCTTGCTGGTCGCCTTCATCTTCTACGAAAAACGCATCACAGCCCCCATGCTCGATCTCAGCCTCTTCCGTAGCGCCACATTCAACGCCTCAGTGGGCAGCGCTGTGATCAATTACATCTGCATGTACAGCGTCATGTTCCTGTTGCCCTTCTTCCTCATGGATGGGCGCGGTCTTTCTCCCTCGCAAAGCGGACTGGTGCTCATTGCCCAGCCGGTGGTGATGGCGGTAATCGTTCCGCTCAGCGGTTCGCTTTCGGATAAAATTGGCACTCGCCGTCTGACGATGACCGGTATGGCCATCATGGCCGCGGGCCTGTTTACCATCTCGTTAAGCAGCAGCAGTTCTCCCCTCTGGTTGACAATTGCGGGACTGATGATCAACGGCCTGGGGATTGGCGTTTTCATCTCGCCCAACAACAGCGCGCTGATGGGTTCAGCGCCGGCCAGCCGCCAGGGCATTGCCGCCGGAATGCTGGCGTCGGCGCGCAGCGCCGGCATGGCGCTGGGCGTGGGCATGGCCGGGGCGATCTTCAATACCCTGTCGGCTTCTGGGGCGCCGGGAGCGTTTTTTTATGCCATTTCGACTGCCATGCGTGTGGCCGCCTGCGGCTCCCTTCTGGGAATTTTCGTCGCCTCTCTGCGCGACCGGGCGCCCGCCAGAGAAATGGAAACCGCCAGCGGGAAATAATCAACAGGCGCGCCCCCTTTGACCTGCGCCGCGACTTTAAGACACAAATTTCCGTATTGTGTTATGATCTGAATTCGCACGCTGGAGAAGGAATATCCCATGACCGAAAAGAAACACATACCCTGGTATCTCGCCCCGTTCGCGGCCATCTGGTATCTGGTCGCGGGCATTGTTACTGTCACCGGCCGCCTGATCGCTGCGGTTCTGGGGCTGGTCTTGATGATCGCCGGCGTCGTCCTGACTGTCACCGTCGTCGGCGCAGTGGTCGGCATCCCATTAATCATCTTTGGTTTTCTATTAATGATTCGAGGTTTTTTCTAAAATGAATTTCATCAAAGCTATCTTCTGGAATAAAGTTGATCGTCGTTTAAGAGCCGTCTGGCGCATTCTCATTCAAACCATCCTGTTTTATCTCGGTACAGTACTCGTGGGCGTCATCGCTGGCCTGGGGATGCTGCTCGGAATCATGGCCGAAAAAGGCATGGCTCTGGAAAATTTGGATGCGGCCGCTCAGCATCTGTCGGGAATAATGGCCAGTTCACCCTGGTTCACGTTGGTCAGTATGGGCGGTTCGCTGCTGGTTATGATCCTCTCCCTGCTGTTTGCCGCCCGTGTGCTTGACCACCGTCCCCTGGCCGATTTCGGTTTCCACTTCAACAAAGCCTGGTGGGCAGATTTCGGCTTCGGCCTGGCTTTAGGCGCAGTCCTGATGATCCTTATCTTCCTCACAGAACTGGCCTTCGGCTGGATTTCGATCACCGGCTACATGCAAACCTACGCCCCACAAACCAGCTTCGGTATATCCGTACTCATTTCACTGTTCGTTTTCATCTGCGTCGGTTTCTACGAAGAGATGCTCTCGCGCGGCTACCACCTGCGCAATCTGGCCGAAGGGTTGAATATCAAAAAATGGAGCAGCATCAGCTCATTGGTCATCGCCTGGATCATTTCCTCGTCCATATTTGGCATGATGCACCTGGGCAACCCCAACGCCAGCCTGATCAGCACAGTGAATCTGGTCGTTGCCGGCATGTTCCTCGGTCTGGGTTACGCGCTCACCGGCGAGCTGGCGCTTCCTATCGGACTTCATATTACCTGGAATTTCTTTCAAGGGATTGTCTTCGGCTTTCCGGTCAGCGGCACGAGTAATATGGCTTCCTTTATTGCCATTAACCAGGGCGGCTCAGATATCATGACCGGCGGCGCATTTGGCCCCGAGGCCGGCATTGTCGGTCTGGCCGCCATGCTGCTGGGCAGTCTGTTCATCTGGCTCTGGGTGCGCTTCCGCAAGGGCAAAGCCGAATTTCAGACCCGCCTGGCCGATTACCAGCCGCCGGCAAAACCGGACGATTCTCCTGCCTCGGCTGATCTCACCCCTCAACCGGAGGTTCCCTTAATCGAAGGATAAGATATAATAACTCAAGTTGCTACCTTGACAACAATCTCTGCGTTTGTCACTGCGAGAAGGGCGCTTTTTGCCCGACGAAGCAGTCTCAACGTCAAAATCCGAGATTGCCACGCCTCGCCATTCTGTCGAGGCTCGCAATGACATCCAGGTGGCAACTTGGATTAATTATTTTGTTTTGTCATTCATGGAGTCGCTATGAGCAATCGTCAAAAGCGTAGAGAAGAACGTCGCAAGAATCAGAAGAACACACAATTGACCATTCTTTTCATCATATTGGGACTGGGACTGGTCGTCGCCGGAATCCTCTTTCTCCCTGCCCTGCTCGAACCCGCGCCGGAAATCGTCGAAATAACCCCGGTCGCTTACCCGAATCCGCAGGGTCGCACCATTGGCGATTCGAACGCGCCGGTCAAAGTCGAGGAGTTTTCCGACTTCCAATGCCCCTATTGCAAACAGGTGGTCGATCAATTCGAGCCCCAGATTATCGAGCAATATGTCAAAACCAATAAAATTCAATTAACTTTCACCCCCTTCAGTTTCGTGGGTCAGGAATCCATCGATGCTGCATCGGCCGCATTTTGCGCTCTGGATCAGGGTAAATTCTGGGAGTACCGCGACATCCTTTACGCCAATCAGATCGGTGAGAATGTCGGCTCATTCAAAGAGAAGAACCTGATCGCCTTTGCTGACTCGTTGGGCCTGAACATGGGTGATTTCAAAAATTGTCTCAAGAGCCAGACTCATCTGGCCAATGTTCAAGAAAGCAATAACCACGCCGCTGAACTCGGCGTCACCGGAACGCCAAGTTTTGCCGTCAACGGTAAAGTGGTCAGCGCAGCAGAATTGATAACGGAGATTGAAGCTGCGTTAGCTAAATAACGCCGCAATTGCAACGATAATGGGAGCCGCTGCCAGCGCCGGCAGCATGTTTTCGACCCTGATCTTTTTGATCTCCAGCAGACTGCTGACAGCGATTCCCATGATAAGAATTCCCCCAACCGCTGTCATTTCATTCATCATCGCCTCGGTGATAATCGATTGCACCTGACTGGCCAAAAGAGCAATCGCACCCTGGTAGAGCAAAACCGGCGCCGCTGAAAAGATAACGCCGACCCCCAAACTGGAAGCGAACATGATCGATGAAAAGCCATCCAGCATCGATTTGACTGCCAGTATCTGATAGTCGCCTGTCAGACCGTTCTGAATCGATCCCAGAATCGCCATCGGCCCCACGCAATACAACACCGAAGTGGTGACGAATGCGCCGACGAAACGGCTGTCTGCCCCCTCCTGATGATTTCCATTTATCCGGTTAAATTTATCTTCAAACCACTTGCCGATAGCAATCAGACCCTTTTCGATCCCCCACCATTCCCCCAGCAAAGCCCCAATCAGCACGCTGCCAATCACAATCAGCGCGTTTTGCGTTTTCAAGAACATCTGAACGCCAAGTCCAAAGGTCGCCAGACCCAATCCCGAAATGACCAGGCTGCGAAATCGTTCAGGCAGCCGGTTGCCCACCAACAGGCCAATCGCCCCCCCCGCAACAACTGTCAATACATTAATCAGTGTACCGGTCATTCTCTCTTGCCAGCTCCTGCGGCTGGCGTACTATCTTCGACTCCGGCAGCCTGATTCTCGATGATTTCCATGATAAAACACAACGAAGATAATCGATTCATATACTTCAATATATATTGATTTTCGATAACGCCGCGATAAAACAATTCTGCAACCCGGCGTTCCGCCCGGCGCACGACGGTGCGCGCCAGGTCCAACGCCGCCCCCGAAGGAGAATCACCCGGAAGGATCAACCCCTTCGGTATTTTGGCCTGCGGGTACAAATCATCAATTTTACCCTCAACCCAGGCAATATTCTCCTGTCCTACGCTTTTAAAACGGGCGACATTTTTCGGCGCAGCAGCCACTTCAGACATGATTTTATACAATCCGCGCTGCATAACAAGAATGATTTCTTTCAACTGCGCATCGCGGCAATTCGACCGGGCAATGCCCAGCGCGGAATTTGCCTCATCCAATGCGCCCAGCGCTTCGAAGCGCAGATCAAACTTTGGGGCGCGTTCATCGCTCAATAATCCGGAAGTGCCATCATCGCCCTTGCCGGTGTACCCGCTGGCCATACTTAATCCTCCATGATATTCGGGCGTAATTGCCCATATAAATACCAGAATTTCGCCTCAGGAAACTGCGGCGCCAGTTCGCTTTCCCATAAAAATTCTCCCGGAACGAGATGACGCCTGATCACCGCATCCAATTGATTCAGATGATCCACCGTCTTTGCATCCAGCGTGGCTATCTCGGCAGTCAGCAATTCCAGAATCACCCGGTTGCGCACCTCACGCGGATAATCCGGGTAATACTGACCAGGATCAAGCGCATAATCCTGTAAATAATTTTGCCACAACCTCAGGCGAGCTTTAATTTCATGCTCAACCTTCTTGCGCCATGCCGAAAGCCATTGCTGCCTGATCTCTTCAAATTCACGAATCGTCTGCTCGTTCTGACTTTTTTGTTCGTCAACCAAAGACGGCATCTTCAAACGCGTGACGGCCAGCAAGGCGTTGCCTGGCGTCAACGGCAAAGGTTCTTTGCCGTTTCGCCCAAAGGGGTAGCTGAGCTGCCAGTACAGTTGATTGGACAGCAGATAAGCCTGTAATTCAGCCACTCCAGCTTGCAGATATACCAGATCCGGCAATCTCCTCATTGGATAGAATCCTTTTCCAGTTATTGAGCGGTGGTTGGAGTAACTTCTACTGCACTGCCTTCTGCCTGTGCCCCGGTCTTCGTTATGACAAACCAATTCAGGATGGTTGCAAAGCGATCCGCCGTATCGAACAAGGGGCCCATCTGAACACCCTGAATAGATGAATCGACGGCATAGGTATAAATCGGGTAATATAACGGCAGCGAAGGCATTTCACGGGTAAACAAAACCTGGAAATTCTTATAAAGTTTCGTCCGGGTATCCGGGTCAACGCTCGTGCGCGCTTTCTCCAGATATTCGCTGGCCGACCGCAAACTCCACTGCGAGTAATTTTGTCCGCCAGTTGCCTGCGACTCGTGCCAGAATGGGTAAGGGTCCGGATCAGGGGAGCGGGAAAGATCGAGATCAACCAGAGCCGCCTGATAATTCCTCGTCTCCAAATAATCGCTGATGAGCTGCTGGTAGGGTACAGCCAGCAAATCAACCTTCACGCCAATTGCCTGCCAGTCCTTCTGAATCTGCTCGGCAATTGCCTGATGCCGGGCGTCGTCCGGATGAACCAGCTCAAAAGCCAGCTGCTGGCTCTCTTTGGCGCGAATTGATCCGCCTTCAGCGGGGATAACATAGCCGGCCTCTTTCAACAGTTCACCGGCCTGCACGGCGTCAAAATCAATGTGCTCAATTCCGTCGTAATACGCCCAGGTGCCAGGGAACACCGGCCCATCGGCGATGATAGCCTGTCCGCCCAATATCCGATCGACAATCCAGCGTCGGTTCAGGCCGAACATCAATCCCCGGCGAACGTGTTTGTCATCGAAAAATGGCGTCGCCGGGTTTTTCGTATTAAACAGCACCATTGCCATTTCGGGCTTCCGCCCGCTATACACATTCAATTGCGCCAGGTCGAGTACATCGGCCAATATATCCGGGGTCACTTCGCTGATACCCTGAATTTCACCCGCCTTATACGCCTCAAAAACAGCCCTGGCGTCTGGATAATAACGGAATACGATCTGCTGGATAAACGGCGCCTGATCGTAATAGCCGCCGAACACCGACAGAACTGCCCCCTTCACCTCATTATTTTCGACAATCAGGTGGTCCAGCCGGTACGGCCCGCTGCCCACCGGATTGAGTCCAAAATTGGCGTTGACGATCTGATCCGGCGTCAATATACCGAGGATATGCTTGGGTAAAACGCCAAAAGTCAGATAATCCAGAAATGGGGCAAAAGACTCTTTTAATTTGAATTGGATTGTGGTTTCATCAAAGGCAGTGACCTCAACCTGATTCCAGAGTTGGCGAACATCCTCAGGAAGGCTGGAATACGGGCTGCGCAGAAAATCGATCGTAAAGAGAACATCAGCGCTGGTCAACGGTTGTCCATCATGCCAGACGACATTATCACGGAGCGAAAAATTATACAGTGTGCCGTCTTGCGAAATACCCCAGGCCTGGGCAATATCAGGAACTGCCACACCGCGGGCGTCAAATTTTATCAGCCCGCTGAATAACAGGCGGTCAACAGCATGATCAGCCGCGTTATAGTAATCCAGATCAGGATTGAAACGGGTAAAGGAGCCAATCAATCCCTCGCTGTAAACGCCGCCAGCCGTCGGCGCCACTTCTGTCGGACCGATTGGCGCCTGTTGCCCTAAAAGCAGCACCCCGACGATCAGACCGGTCAGCAGGATTATGATGAGTTGCCAGCGTATTTTTTTCATAAGGTATTGCAAAAAGGGCCACCACCCGTCATTTCTGGCGGCGCCCTCTGTGTGATTCAAATCAAGTCGTTGATCTTCCGAATGATGATTATCCACTTACCAATACGGTTACTATGGCGAGAATGACAAAGATCACGCTTAAACCAATCGTAACGAAGAAGAGAGTCTTTTCAACACCCCGGCGCGCAGTGAACACGCCGCCCGTATCGCCGCCTGATAAACCACCCAGGCCCGCGCCCTTACTCTGCAAAATGACGCTTACAACCAGGGCGATTGAAGTTATAATCAATGCAATATCCAAAAACGTAGCCACGTTTAACCTCCTTGAAATGTAGAACACCTGATTATACCTGCCAAAACCCAAAAACGTCAACCATAGCATGCACGAGATTATCCTCAATACACACATCCATTCCACCTATTCTGATGGTACAGGTGATTACCGCTCAATTATTGAAGCCGCACTGCAAAGCAATCTCGATGTTGTCATCACCACAGATCATAACCTTTGGGTCGGCGGCGTCGAGGGTTATTACGGAAACGAGGAACGAAAAGTGCTCTTCCTGGTCGGAGAAGAAATCCACAATCAAACCCTCCGACCGCAAAAGAACCACCTGCTCGTCTTTGGCGCAGAAAGCGAGTTGTCCCCGCTGGCCGCAGACACCCAAAGGCTGATCAACCGCGTTATCCAGATCAACGGCCTGTCCTTCATCGCCCACCCCTTCGACGCGAGCGCAGCGGTTGTCAATGAGGGATCCATCGCCTGGGAAAATTGGGACGTGCATGGTTACACCGGCATCGAAATCTGGAACGCAATGAGCGAATTCAAATCGCGTATCCAAAGCAACCTGCACGCCCTGTTCTACGCCATCTTCCCGGAGTTGATCGCCCGCGGCCCGCAGGGCGAAACCCTGCAAAAATGGGACGAATTGCTCACCGCCGGTCAGCGCATCGTCGCCCTGGGCGGCTCAGACGCGCACGCCCTGCGCCGCTCGCTCGGCCCCATCCACAAAACCCTCTTCCCTTACGATTTCCACTTCCGCTGCATCAACAATCACCTGCTTCTCCCCCAACCCCTTTCGGGCAACTTCGAACAGGATAAGACATCGGTGCTGGATACTTTACGCAAGGGAAATTTCTACGTCGGATATGATCTGCCTCATTCAACGGCAGGGTTTCATTTCACCGCCCAGGGTAAGGACGCCATCGCCAACATGGGCGAAGAAATCACCAACGCCGGCGGGGTTACTTTTCAAATCCGCCTGCCCGACCGCGGCGAATGTCGCCTGATCAGGGACGGTCAGATTGTCAAAGTGTGGAAGATCCGTAATCCATGCACCTATATCACCACCCAGCCGGGCGTTTACCGCGTTGAAGTGTATCGCAATTACTTCGGCCGGCAGCGCGGCTGGATCTTCAGCAACCCGATCTACGTCAAAAAGAGCGAACCCATCCGCTACATCCCCGGATGATATCACCTGATGTCATTGCAAACCCCGCAAAACGGGGTGAAGCAATCCCCACTTTTATATGTTTTTGTAGGGCGCCGTTGAGCGATTTCATCAACCAGTTTGATTTCATAATCAGGCAAGCTCAACGCACCAACCCGTCTTATCAGCCAGATGCC
>CAZDAW010000121.1:0-567 GCA_964503685.1 uncultured Anaerolineaceae bacterium
CAAATATTCCACAATGGAGGGCAGTTATCCACAGTTTTGAGGGGGTTATCCACAAGGGAAAACATGAAGCCTTTTTACTCCCTTCTATCCACACATTGCAAGGATTTTATCCACAGCAACCGGCGAGTTATCCACAATTCCAGGTAAGTTATCCCCAAATTCAGCAGAGTTTCCACGTATTCCCGACAATTTATCCACATCTTTTTCAGGGATTTGTGCGAAAAAAGAGAAGTTATCCACAGTTTCTGAGCCATTTTTCCACACTTTCCCCTTGTTTATGCACCGGTTGTCCAGAAAATCGGGTGCGTTTGTCCCCAAGACCTGTTGGATATCCACACCTGGACGCCAGGTTATCCACAGGATCATCAAAGTTATCCACAGATATAAGACAGTTATCCACAGGGCAGATAGGAAAAACCGTCTTTCTTTACGCTGCCTCATTTCTTCAACGCGCGAACAGCCATTTGGCCATGCGTAAAATGGCCCAAACTTTGGTATACTTGGTCGGTGACGCGCCCGCCGGTATATGGGGCGTCTAGATGATATTGATAAGCCTGATCCCTGGTT
>CAZDAW010000121.1:577-8693 GCA_964503685.1 uncultured Anaerolineaceae bacterium
CACGCTGGACGGCTTTGATCAGGTAGAGATCCAGGGCATGGATGATCGAAGCCAGGACGAAAGGGCAGAAGTCGCGCGCCTTTCCGGCGCGGATCACGTTGTCCGCCTGCCGCATCACGCCGGTTTGGCGGGTGCCTTTTCTGCCGGGCTCAATGCATCGCTGCGGTTGGGCGCGGACGTGATTGTTAATACGGATGCGGATAATCAGTATGAAGCGCAGGATATCCCCCTTCTGCTGGCACCCATCCTCGGGGGTGAGGCGGATCTGGTAGTGGGTGACCGGGGCGTGGCCACTTTGCAGGCATTCTCGCCGCTCAAACGCAAGCTGCAAACCATCGGCAGCCACATCGTATAACAGGCCGCGGGCCTCTCCATCCCCGATGCGACCAGCGGCTTCCGCGCCATGACCCGCGAACTGGCGCTACGCACAATGGTGCTCAGTGATTATTCGTACACCCTGGAGACCCTAATTCAGGCTGGAAACCAGAAGATGAACGTGGTGAGCGTCCCCATTCGCACCAACCCGCCGCGGCGCCCGTCGCGTCTCATGCGCGGGATTGTCGATTATCTGAGAAATTCCAGTATCACCATCATCCGCTCTTATGCCATGTACCGTCCGCTGCGGGTGTTTACGATGATTGGAACTGTGATTTTACTCATGGGAGTCGCGATCGGTATCCGCTTCCTGGTGCTTTTTATTGCTAATCAAGGCTATGCGGGAAATATTCAGTCGCTGATCCTGGCGGCAGTACTGCTGATCGTTGGGTTCCAGACCCTGCTGATTGGTCTGGTTGCTGATTTGATTGCATTTAATCGAAAGATACTGGAAGAATTATTATATCGAATGAGAAATTTTGAACTTACTGACAAGCCCCACGTATATGATTCCGGAGAGAGTTTGAAATAGGTAAGTAGAAAACGTTGTTAGTTGATCATTTGTTCCTTACCTACTTACGCTAACTAAATTTTGATGGAATAGTGGTGGGATTACGCCCAATTAGGATCGAAAAAATATGAGCGAAGGGTGAATTTAAGGGACTTATTACAAGTAACTCATCGCTTAGCATCTATCGGGCAATAGATGTGGGCTGCTTGTGTCGTGTAAATATTTTGGAGCTAAACTGAGCTACGGAGAAAAACCGTAGCTACCCGAGCTATCGCAAGGTTATCGTGGAATTGTTGGCAGTGGGTATGAATGGTTGGTTGTGTGGTCGGGAAACCACTTTGGTATGCTGGCATATTTTGAGGTTTTTAGATGAAGGTTTGCATTCTGACCACGGCTTTTCCTCGCTGGGCTGATGACATTCATGCTCCGTTTATTTTTCAGGCTGCTCGAGCAATATATCGTCAAGGAATCCGAACTCGAGTGATTGCTATGCATAGCCCAGGCGCAGCGGTCATGGAGGAAATCGAAGGTGTTGAGATCCTGCGCCCTCACTATCTTCCAGAGAGATATGAAATCTTGCGTAAGGAAAGCGCTGGTCTCCCGGAACTTTGGCGCAAAAATCCCTTTGCGCGTCTGGCAATCATTCCATTTGTCATTGTTCACGCGATTTCACTGCTACTGTATTCTCAAGATTGAGATCTAATTCACGCGCAATGGACCCTTTCTCGCATGATTTCCTGGATCGTGAAACCCATTCACCAGAAACCCTATATCGTCTCTGTACATGGGAGTGATATTTTCCAGGCTACGAAAATTCCAGTGATTCGTCAATTCACGCGATTGGCGTTGACCTCTGCCTCAGCGGTGATTGCGGTGAGTAAATCACTTGCCGATGCCGTTGCTGATTTGGGAGTGGATCGATCAAAGATAATTATTCTCCCTAACGGTGTGGATACGTCACAATTTATACCTGCCGATACACAAAACTCAAACATTCTTTTTGTTGGCTCGTTAACTAAAAACAAAGGGGTACATTATTTGTTGCAAGCTTTTGCACAAATTGCACAAATATTTCCGGAGATGCGTTTACAAATTATTGGTGATGGTTCAAGTAAGGGTGAATTTCAGAATCAGGCAATGTCTCTCGGAATCTCACATAGGGTCGATTTTTTCGGCCAGGTACCTCCTTCACAAGTGCGCATAATAATGAGGCAGGCATTAATGTTTGTATTACCTTCTTTATCAGAGGGTTTCGGGGTCGTAATTTTGGAAGCGATGGCGTCTGGAATTCCATGTATTGGCAGCCGGGTAGGAGGTATTCCTGACCTTATAACGCCTGATACAGGTATTTTGGTTGATCCCATGAATAGCCAGGCGATTGCTGATGCAATGCGGTATCTGCTGGAGAATCCTGATAAGAGGAAGATGATGAGTACCTGTGCTCGTCTACGAAGTATCCAAGACTATGATTGGCTGATTGTTGCTAAACGATACATTGAGGTTTATGAGAAGGTAATAAATTCATATGGATAGAGTATCTTCCAAGGAAATTGCAAATAACAGTTTTACGAAATTAAAGGGCATGCGTCAATCCTTGCAGAAGATAGGAATAATTATCGGCGCAGCAATTCTTTTGTATCAAATAATACAATATGCTATTAATATTTGGACGAGGGAAGTTGTTATTTATCAGCCAAAATATTTGTTCCTCGCAGCGATGATTTTTATTGTTGCGATTTTTCAACAAATGCTGGCATGGAAATTAATCCTGCACGCGATCAATGTTGATATCCCTATGGTTTCCGTTTTGGAAAGCTATGTCGTTTCCTTTCTTCCACGTTACATCCCTGGTTCCGTATGGGGGTATATGAGCCGTGCGGAGTGGTTATCACGTTTGCATAAAGTGAGATATGGCGATACAAATTTTGCCTCGGCAATTGAAATTGTGGTCGGTTTGTTTAGCTGTGTTTTGATAATTGGTCTTTATCGCTTCACTGAGGAAACAGGAAATGGTAGATTGATTCCTCTCGTTGAGACTGCTGTAATAATGGCGTTTTTCTGGATCATCATTTTGTTGGTGGATAAAATCGGGACGTCCATTTTTTTTTCGGGGCATGCAATCGATAAATGTGTGCGTGGATTTCGCATATTGGAAAGTCTAGTGCTTTTTTTTGTGAACAATTATTTTTATGGAGTTGGAATGTGGTTCGTTTCCCAGGCTTTCTCATTACAGGCAGCTCGATTGGATCTCAGTGAGTGGTTCTCATTTTCGGCCTTTTACAGCCTAGCCTGGGTAATTGGCTTCCTTATAATATTTGTTCCCGCAGGCGTGGGGGTTCGAGAAGTCGTCCTGACAATGCTTTTGTTCACGAAGTCGGGGATGCCCTTATCTATGGCCAATGGTGTGGCGGTAGTAATGCGCTTATGTGTGCTGCTTTCCGAAGCCGTTTGGGTAATGGGTGGTTTTTTATTGGGAAAGTTCAAGAAGAAAATTAAAGATAAGAAGGAGCGAAAATAGGATTTTGATTTGAGAGATGGGATGGATAATCCGAAAGGATTATTGATTAATTTATACCAAAGAGTAAGATATTGGTAAATCAAAAGATTCTATTAGTTATAAGGAGTTACTATGAAAAGACTATTTAGAGCAACTTCAATTGCAGTAACACTAATACTTATTTTAAGTGTTGTTGCTGCTGCTGCCCCGCTAAATGCGGCTACGACCAAGACTCTGAGCACGAACTTTGCTTTGGTCAATTTGGGAACAGAGCAAGCTCAGGTAGTTGCTGAGTATTACTTGCAGGATGGAAGTGCTTGGGCCGTACAACCTGAAAATACTACTTTCACGGTTGATGGTAATTATGGACAGAGAGGCGTCGCCCAGTATTTCGACACAGTGATGAAGGCAGGCAGCGGTTCAGTTGTTATTTCGTCTAGCCAGCCGATGGGTGCTGTCGTTCAGATTCTGGCCCGCAATCAAACGGCAACTTCGGGAGCTTACACTGGTGTTTCTGAGCCAAGCAATAAATATTTTGTCCCGCAGGTGACTAAACGGCTGAGCACAGCCAACGGTATCTCAAACAGCCAGATTATTATCCAAAACACTGAGGCAACGGCAACAAATGTAACGATTAGCCTCATTCATTCTCCGTCTGTTCCGACAATGCCGGATTACAATAAGCCGGCTTTCTCTATCCCCGCAAACAGTTCGTACACTTATGATTTGACTGAAGAAACAGATGCTAACCTTCCTGCCGGCTGGACAGGCTCGGCCGTAGTTCAAGCAGTGGATACAAGTAAGAAAATAGCCGTAGTTGTGAATACCTTCATAGGCTCTGATTCATTACAAACCTATAATGCTTTTACCGCGGAAAGTCCTACGGATAAATGGGTAATCCCTATGTTCACTTCACGTTTGGCGAACAAACTGAGCACCCCGGTGACTTTCCAAAACCCAACCAACAACACCATCCCTGCAGACGATGTAAAGCTTAGTTGCAAGGCCATTGAAGCCACTATTGTGCCCCAGACATTCGAATTAACCTATGCAAGTGAGGTTGGTCCGAATGGGGCTGGTGGTTTCAATCCTGTATCTAATATGAATATTCCAGAAGCATGGTCTGGTGTATGTTTTCTCGAAAGCCAGGGCGGGTATGATATGGTTGTGATGACACAGTTGCGTCGTCCAGGTGCAAGCCCCGAGTTGGCAGTGTATGAGGCATTTCCAGCAGATGCTAGCGCAACCTCAAGCACGGTAGTTATTCCAGCAATGTCGAAGCGGCAGCCGAATGGTTTTGCCACTACGGCCACCATTGCTAATCTCGATAGGATCAACTCAGCTCTGGTAAAGCTTACTTATACGCCGGCTGCAGGTTATGTAAATGCTGGCGGTTCAGCGACCCCTGTCGTCCTTCACAAAGAAATACCGGCAAGCGGCAGTATTGGACAGAATCTGCGCTTCCAGTCCGTGCCTGAACTTCCTGACGGATGGTATGGTACGTTGCTGATTGAGCCTGATGATGGCGCTACACCTCGGCCGATTGTTGCGATCGTTCAATTGACAAATTACCTGAACGTTGCAGGCGACACGATGATGGCGCACGATGCTATCAACCAGTAATAACGCTGGCCAGATAGCAAATTCGTACGTGCTACCAAACCCATAAAGTATAAAACCATCCTGATAGATTCCACTGGGATCTGTCAGGATGGTTTACAAATATGTGTTATCCCTGATGTAGGATAAACGGAAAAATAAAAAGAGTTATAATCCCCCATGATTAGGTTATAAGGAGTTCCTTCGCCGGTTAATGAAGCGTGCTATTGTTTTACACCCATTATTTTTTGTTATATATCCAATGGTTTTTCTCTACCTTGAAAACAGAGGTCAGGTGACTGTATCTCAGATATATCGCTCGATAATATTTGGATCTCTGTTTATGGTGGCCTTATTAGTCACAATCAAGTTGTTGTCCAGGAATTGGCACAAGGCGGGAATCATAACTTCGCTCATCATTGTGGAAATTTTTAGTTTTGGGCATTTATATAACTTCCTAGGCGAAGAAAAAATTGCAAGTGCCCACTGGATCACAGGGGGAAGACTGGTAGTTATGTATGGACTTATATTTTTAATGATTACTACAGGAACTATATTTATGTTAAGTAAACCTCAAAAAATAACCTTCATACTAAATATTGTCAGTGGCTTCCTTTTATTAATGAATCTTTCCAATGTTGTTTCAATCAATATGGATCAATTTAAGCGATCCTCATTACCATCAGTACAGGAATCTATGGTGTTTCCACCGGAAAACCCTAAATTTAGTTCGGGTAGACAAACGGAGAAATCTAAGCCAGATATTTACTTTATTATTTTAGATGGATATGGAGAACAGCGAGTATTGGAAGATTTGTATGGTTTTGACAACAAGCCGTTTATAGACTTCTTAGAAACTAAAGGTTTTACTATAGCGAAAGATAGTACTACTAATTACATACAAACATTTTTGTCTGTTGCTTCGACACTCAATATGGATTATATCGACCACCAGGAAAACTTTAATCCATTGTCTGGTGATCGAATGCCAACCGTGGCTAGAATAAAAAATAGTAAGCTTCAGAAGTTCCTAGCGGATCAAGGGTATAAGATAGTTGCACTAGAGACCGGGTTTGAGTTCACAAATTTGGAGAATGTCGATCTCTTTATTGAGTCCCCCTTTTCTCTAAACGTATACGAACAGATCCTGATAAATAGCACCCCAGCAGTGCTTGTCCAAAATGATCTTCAAGCTAACATTTATCGACGGGAAGTGATATCTCGTTTTGAAGTAATGCCTGAAGTAGCAAAAGTCACCGGGCCAAAATTCGTTTTTGCTCATATGGTTGTTCCTCATCCGCCATTTGTATTTGATGCTTCAGGAAATAGTATCGAAGTTACGTCACTTTTAAAACGGGATGGTAGTCATTATCAAGGAACACGCGAAAAATATCTCCGTCAATACACAGAACAATTGAAATATATCAATACATTAACAGAACAAATGATATCTGGAATCTTGAAAAATTCTAAGACACCACCAATCATTATTCTCCAAAGTGATCATGGCCCAGGTGCATATCTGGATTGGGAATCGATGGAAAACAGTTGCCTGAAAGAACGAGTGAAGATTCTAAATGCATATTATTTACCTGACCCCTCCCCCAATATTCCCAGTAATATAACGCCAGTTAATTCGTTCCGATTGGTGTTAGCCACTTATTTTGGAGTTCAGTTAGATAGGTTGGAGAACCGCTCTTATTATTCCACTTTTAGCAAACCGTACATGTTTCTTGATGTCACCGATCTTGCAAATACTTGTTACCCTCTAGAAACAAAAAAATAGAGAAAAAATCTAATCATGATGGTCTCTATCTCTCTGTGAGAAACTCAATGAACCGAAACAAGGCTATACCGCTGAGTATAATGTTACCGTTTTATCTTGTCGCCCAAATATTTTTGTGGCAACAGCATTCTTTTCCTTTGATTCGGTTAGAGACAGATGGAATTGAATACATGATTTTTGCCACAGAAAAAATTTTCCATCTTAGTCCATATCATGGGCCAGGGTATCCTTTATTTATCCGGTTAATCCACCTGATTTTGAATGTAGATCTGTTTTCTGCAGCCAAGCTAGTATCAATAATTGCTGGGGGATTATTTATTGTCGTTAATTGGTACTTATTTTACAACTTATCAAACTCAGAATTTGTTGCCGCCGCGGCTCTTGTGTTTTTTACAGTTAATTCGGTTTTTCTGATATCTTGTAATGCCATTTTAAGTGATGCTCTGGCAGTCACTTTGCTATATACCTCATTTGCAATCCTGCTTAAAAATCCATATCACTCAAAGGGACTTTTTTTCCTTGCTGGGATTATTGGGGGTCTGGCTTATCTCACGCGTTACATCTATGGCCTTATTTTAATAGTGCCATTCTTAATGGTGTTCTTTAACCGAAGTGAAGGAACTCTGACTCTTCGTTTCTTTAAAGCAGTGGAGTTTGTGGGTGGGTTTTTCCTTGCGGTTTCACCCTGGATGGTATATTTATATATTGAAAAGGGGAACCCGTTTTGGAATCATAACTATCTAAATATTGCATTTCGAATGTATCATTTTGGTTATGGTTGGAACCAGTTTCCTGATGAGGGTATGTATCAAGGCTTGCTTAGTGTTATACTTCGCGACCCACAGGTGTTTTTTCAAACATGGATAAGTTCGATATTTGACTTTCCTGGAGAATTGATGAAGTTATATCCAATGACTGGGTGGGTCAGCATTCCAGGATTGATATATTTTGTCATGAAGCCAAATGCAAAAAAGAATATATATATACTTATCATGCTGGGATTTGCTTTGGTGACATCTTTGTTTTGGTATGAAAAGCGTTTTTTGTTAGTTTTTTTGCCTTTAGTTGCCCTCCTAATTGCCATCGGTCTGTCGATTATCCCTGATATCGTACCACATAATCGTATTGTTGGAAAACCGCCACAAGTTCATCTGAGGTGGTTAGCATTCTTTGCCCTCGTTGGTATCTCGCTATATCAAATGTTGCCAATTTCGGAATATTATTATGAGCAGGCGACTGAATATCAAGATGCTGCCATATGGTTACACACCCATGCGGAAAATGGGTCGGTGGTTCTAGCTGCGAAACCGCATATTCCATTCTTCGGACAGGGTATTTGGGCGGATTT
>CAZDAW010000122.1:0-8652 GCA_964503685.1 uncultured Anaerolineaceae bacterium
GGTTCTGTTGTGGTTACTTGCCGCCGACTCGTTGATACCTGTACAGGTTCGTTATTAGCTGTGCGAGTAACCCGAAATGCCGGAAGATTCGGATGAGGGTTGGATTGAGTATCTCTCTCTACCAGACGGCGGACCTGATTTAAAACCCGGCGAAGAAATTCGGGAGCACGATTCATCACTAACTCCGAATTACCTTATCCCTGTACAGCTTGTGTAGTGGCGTAGATCTTGCCGTTTTGCTCCACCTGGTCATAGAGATTGTCATTGCGCCCGAGAAAAGGTTTATTAGGGCCAAGGGAGAGATCATAGCCGTTTAAGTTCTCCTGGGTTATGATATCATTGACAGTGGTGTTAGGATTGAGGACAACCTGCCGATGAGCGGCTGCAGAGTTCGGATCTGCGGCTGGAACAATGAGGTTGACAGTTTTTTCCATTTTTTCCTCCTAAGGATAAATCTGTCCGAAGAATTGTTTCAAAAGCTAGCTATATTGTGACATCTTCTGTTCAAATAAACACCCTGAATATTGCATTTAATGTCCTTAACTTTATGCTCAGAGTATTGACCCATAATTTAGTCTTCTATATCTTTTCAGATTCCTAAAAGCCCATATTGAAGATTGACTTTTACAGACCAGCCCCCTAAGCATACAATCGATATATGGCGCCGCTATTATCTAGTTTTGCACAAATTTTTAGGCTGAATGTTGGCTAAGAAGCGTACGTAATTACTCATTTCCCGATATTTCTTTTTGAGAACTAAACAAGAAAGCCAAAACCCATCTCTTTGGCAAAATTAATACTTTTGCTATCTTATTGGGTAATTCAAGTAGCTAGGAGGGGATACAGCTTTACAAGAAAATGAGTTTACAGTTTCCCCCAAAAGTTTTTTGAACTAAATCACATTCGATCCAGTTCTGCAAGTTTCTTTTTATTAATTGCCTGTCTGATTATTGGATTGTATTTTTCTAGCGACCCTTTTTCTGCAAAAATCATGTCAATTGAAGCGCTGATATAGTCGTACATTTCTTTCAGTACATCGCAAAGAAAACCACCGTTCATATCAACTCGCCCATTTTCAATGAGAGCATTATTGTTGCAGCCGCCATTACAAATGCCATAATACTTGCAGCTGTTTTGGCAAAGGCTTCTTCGAACGACTGCTTTTTTCAACACATCAATATAATTGGGTTGCTTAAAAACATCACTCAACCGGTCAAGGTTGGCAATATTGGCGAGACGGTAATCTACGCCAAAACTGCGCCCACAAGGATAGAAGTCACCTTTATGATCAATACCAATCCAGTGATAAAGGCACGAGCCATAAATACAATCATTGCCACGCCCAGCAAGCTTCATAGCAATATATTGATCTAACGGGTCTGCGTGCACGGCGCTCTGATCAATCAGCCAGTAATCATAAAAAGCTTTCAGGGAAGTAATATATTGCTCTACGTTCAACAAATACTCTGGTTTTAACTGTGAATTGCCCGAATTGAAGATCGGGTTAAATTTCATGGGCAAGTTTTTCGACTTAAAAAATTCATACATTTTAATCTGACTATCGACATTATATGTATGAATTACGGACAGGCAAGACAAACGCAGACCAGCGCTTTGGGCTGCATCGATGTTTTTGACAACCTCGTTTGTCGATTGCCGGAGCGCGTTACACTCCCCTGGGCCGTCAAACGAGATACTTACACTAAAATCAAACTTTTTGAATAGTTCTATAAATTTATGAGATAGCAGAGAACCATTTGTCTGGACTGAATTGATAATAACCTGGTCCTTTTGTCGATATTTATTCTGCAACTCAATGATGTTCTTATAATATTCCAGCCCACAAAGTAGTGGCTCGCCCCCATGCCAAACATACTCGACCCGCTCATATTCAGTTTGCGCCAGCCTGATTAACGCCTCAAGCGATGAGGGATCTAAAAGGCCTTGCTCATAATTTGTACTGGCATGATAACAATACTTACACCGAAAATTACACTCAGCAGTGGGTTTGGCAATTATAATTATTGAATCATTTACCATTCTCAACAACCACTGCTGTCAGAGTAACTGCTGTCGCCATACTTCCTTCCACCTTCGTCAGTGTCGTAACCACTGCCCCTCTCATAATATTTGGCGTCATAGTACTTGCTATCATAGTACTTAGAATCATAGTACTTGCTGTCGTAATACTTACTATCGTAATAACTGGAAATAACCTCCCCCGCGCAGTTGCTCTGCCCAGCGTAAACCAGTGCTAATTCCTGCTCACAGAATCCATTTAAATCTTCAAGAGTCAAAATCCGTTTTACGAACCGTTTGATGCTCATAAAAGTCTCCTCTTTTTAGGAACGTTTCCGTTTTCAAGAATTAATTTAGTTGTAATTTTGATTGTGTGCCGAATGATATTCTCCAATATTATACTGTTATCTCGTGGATATACACAACTGGAATAGGCTTTTTCAATGGTCATTTTATGGATTTCATAATCACTAACTAGGCGGAGCATATTATTATCAAGGAACTGGGCCTTATTTGTGGCTCCGTACTCGCGGATCAGCGGATTGTAACTGCCGCTTTTGGCATCTTCATCAATGTCATTAACAGCATCAATCCAGTAAATCCATCGATTAAGAGCCGCGAAAAGATCTAGCTGCTCTGGCTGGATGCCACCTAAAACCCCGAACGTATGCCGGGCAAAGGTTTCATAGGCGGCAAGTATCTCAGCCATCTCGGGGCGTTTCGATTCAATTAACATAAAGGCTTGAAACTCTTCATCAAACAGATCGTATAAAAATGGGTTGTACTTTTTGCAGCGATTAAATACTCCACTCGCTCCCAGATAAAGGGCCTTCGCCTTCAAGTCTGATTTATCATGGAGGTCATCCTCCATTTTCTTACGGATGAGATTGATATTGAAATCAACCATATCCGCCCATTTCCTCTTTGTAAATTTTGTTCTTCTATTCGCAACATACTTTCCGCACTTTCCACAGTTTTCAATTTGACTTCCGTACAAGTTTAAAACAATGGCAAAAACGCCCATATCATAATTGTTGAAATAGGCTGAAAGTTTTCCGTATCGATATTGATGCGCAAGGCACAGAGCGCAGAAGTAATTCCGGAATATTTTTTTCTCCGGCAGTGTTAAAAGCTCTTTGGTTATAAACAAATACCCAAACATCAACTCAACCCTGGCTTATTCGCTAAGCATCCACCATAACATGAAGCATCAATGAACATCTCGCATTCGGCGCAGATTTTTACCGTAGGCACTTTTACCAGCCGGTGATCAAAATTAGTGCGGTAATACTCATATAAAAGGTCAAGTGAGTTGAAATCTTCAATTTTCACCTTACTGTATTGGGAAAGTCCGAAACATCTTACAGCGGTGAGATCAGGCAGAATATCGATAACCGGGTTACATTTATTGGCGTAGAGATTAAAACCGAGTCGTTTATTTTCATTATTGGCCTGAATTAACGAAATTTTCATGATTTCTTTCTCAGACCATAAACAAGCTGGCACTTTATTACAATCAAAAATAACATTAACACCCAGATAGCGTAGATCAATATAAAGTTGATAGAGCTGATTTTTAAATAAGGATAGTCTATCAAAATTATCTTTTCCACCCTTCAAATTTGGGGTGGTGATCGACAATCTTGCATGCCTTAGTTTATATTGTTTTATAAGGTCGGTAAAAAAGCTGTAGTCCGCATCGTCGTTATAAAGGTTTAAACCAAGGGTGATAGCATGTTTCTTATGATATTCCGCGACCAATAACTTAATGTTCTTAGTGATCCGAGAATAGTTTTTTTCGCCAATAACTGTCGGATCGTTCAGGTTGATTAGGAAAGAGAACTTTTGCCCTGAGGTCTGTTCAATGGTTTCATCGATTTTTATACCGTTGGTAAAAATAACCACTTCTTTTATCAAAGAAGTGTCGTCCACGATGGTTAATAATTCAGAGAACTTGCTATGAAGCGTAGGCTCACCACCTATGATTCCTAATAATCCATTAAATGATTTTGAAGAAGCTACAAAATCGACAGCCTTTTGAAAATTCTCAATTGAAATTTCGTTTATTTGTTTATTTACGAACTCGTCAGCAAAGCAGTAAGGGCATGCTAGGTTACAGACTTCCGTGACCATAATATTTGTCATGGTTTATCCCTCGTAAGTTTTCGGAAATTGCTCTCCGATGGTATTTCTTTTACCAAAATTGTTGGAAGAGATTCGTCATAATTATTATAACTAGGAATTGAAACCAAAATAAGGATGGTCAAGGTGTTTCTTTTTTCCAGAGTTTTGACCATCTTGTAGTCACTAGACAAGTAGAAATTGCACCAATTTAATTAGCGTTGCTAGAAAAAGCCTTGTCCTCTTACTTATTTAGTTGTCGACCTTCAGCACATCGTAGAAAATAGTACCTATATATGGCGTCGCAAGTTCGTTTATATGCGATATATGCTAATCTGGCAAGGATTGTTTTGATATAATCCTCACCGTTTTTCCACAATGTGTTGAAGGACGACAATTAGTCAGTAAATATATTTCTTTAGCTATAGCCGACCTGGAAGCCTTTCTGAGTGTGGTTGTGGATCACTTCTCGTTCATCGTACGCATCGTTCTCTACATATAATGTATTAGAATTAGATATCGATAAACACACAAGGACGCTTTATGTACTTTGGTTCGATGCACGACTTACAGTGAAGAGTGGAGCGTTTCAGAATGGTCGGCCTCAACGTACAGACATTCACAACAAGGTGACATAATGTCGAATAATCCATTTTTACACCTCGATCCGCAATCTCCCTCAAAGAAAAAGGCATGGGAAGACGCTTGGCAAAGATTTGAACATCTTTTCAAGGATCTTAACCAAGCTGCATTTGGCGGAAAGTGTGAGGTAGTCCATGATGAGGATACAGGCAAATATCTGTTGATCCCGAACATTGGTACCGCTTTAATCAAAAGGAAAACAGAGCTTTCTGTTTTCGAAGATTTTCAGGAAACATCCTTTCTGGCTGGTGCTAGCTTATGTGTATGCCCTGCTCCTTTGGATGAATACTTCCGATTAGTACTAACGACTTGGAAGGTATCTAGAGTATGGAATGTCCCAAATCGAGTCTATGTAGGCGTTCAATATGGCCCTTATCAGCAATATTCAGATATGCGTGCCACTTACGAATCCGAGATCATCAAAAAGATGTCGGACCTTGCTCGAACTATGCTGGATCATCTCAGAGCTACTGATTGCATATAATGTCGCTAGACCTTAATTTAATTGACCGGAACGGTGCAGTCAGTTGACAGCAGAAGTTTAAACATGTAATTCATTCAACTTTCTTTGACTGTCCCGTTTCCTGCTTTTCCAAGGAAACAAACCAGCTGTGATCATTACAATTATAAAATGTTTTAGTATATGACATATATTCATGGACGGCTTTCAACAGTGTGAATGGCTCTTAGGTGTTTCGACAAGGTGTTATCTGATACCTGTTTTATCAATACAACGTCTATAACCACTCCTCAACTTCTTTGCCACAATCCTTATGATATATTTTTCAGCCTCTTTCATCGATGACATTTGAACAGTCCGCCACTGTTGGAACGATGATTTCAAGCTTCCCCAACCATAGACAACAGCGATGCCATCCACTAGCGTGCTCTGGATTCCTACTGAGTACCAGCGATACATATGCTTTTCCGGATCAACCTTGATCAACGTCTCCATTCGTTCCTCCTATAGTTCAAGCGGGTATCCTGCTTTTCTGCGATCGGTCATACTCTCTATAGACTCTACCGGGTTTAAACGCCGGAAATACCAGGTTAGAGCGGTTTCGGTTCAAGCGGATCGAATGAACCTCACCGGCGCTCCATGCCCCAGATATGCCCTTTGGCCGCCAGCGTTTCTTCCATCTCTTCGATGTTACTGATGTACGTGGCAAACCGCTGGCCGGACAGAGCAAAATTGATCTCGCTGGCCAGCTTGCGCATAAAGCCGGGTTTGTCGCAGATCACCCGAATATTTCCATGAGAAGCGGTATAAAAGTTTTGCCATTTCTGAATTCGCGTCTGGGTGTCCTTGTTTGCTTCGCGCTCGACCTCGATGTATATCAGTTCCCCCGTGGAGACATCTCTGGCGGTGATGTCAGGCTCAAACTTATGGCCGTCTGGCAGCACCAGCGCAGCAGCTTCCAGGAGTACCTGATATACCTGGTGATCCTCGAGAAATTCCCGCACCTTCATATTCAATAGCGTATGTTCCGGGGATTTGTGCCGTTTCATCAGCACGTCGAATTCGCATTCCAAAGCATTCTTCCCAGATAACAGCCAGTAAGCCTGCCTGCCTTGCTCTGTCAGGCGATACAGGTAAGGCAGCACGCCGCCCGTTTCTGACCCGCGTTTTTCAAATAAATCCAGACGCTCGATCAGCCCACGTTTCTCAATGCGGTGAATGACATCCGCTATCGCGCTGTTGTCCGGCTTCACTCCCATGCGAACCGCCGCCAGATGGATGATCTTCGGCCGGCGGGAAATGCCTGTTTCGCCAATCACGGTCAGGAGCGTAGCGTCCCGCTCAAACGTCGTTCGCTGACGCCACTCAACCATCCAGGGCGGTTCCGCCATCCCTTGCAGCACAGGCGATCCGGCAGGCTCTATGCTAGTCGGGTTGACTGCGCGCTCCTCTTTCTGAACCAACTGCTCGACTTGCTGCTGAACGCTGTTTTGTGCCTGCAAGCTACGCATCTCCTGCTCTATAGACTCGATCCGCTGCTTTGCCCTGGCTAAGGCATCATGTAATGCTTGATTCTGGTTCTTCAAATCCAGGATGTGCTGTTGCAGACCTGAAATCATTTCTGACGAGGAAGGCAAAGACTTTTCTCGCAGTTGTTTTAGCAAATCGGTCACGCGCATCTGCACAAGCCGATCATCCAAATGCGCCAGTGTTTTTCCACCCTTAATCCACCCATCAATATACCCCGGATCAAGCAGGGTTAGAAAAGAGACCAGGCCACTGTGAGCAATTGCGTATGCCTGCTGCAGATCCTGCATCCTCCCAGAGTGTTCCTTTTCGATCTGGTCAAGGTACGCTCCGGTGAGCAGCTCCGCTTGATGCGCCTGCTGCTGGCTCAAGGGGTCTGTAGCCATTGGTTCCCCTGCAATGTGCTTCGTGCGTTTCTCGATTGTTCCAGCTTTTCATCAATGGCTGTGCGGGTGGCCTCCTCCGGTGCGCCCACCCAGCGCATGGTCAGCCTCGCTGCATCCAGATAATACAATCCTGATTCAGAGAGCTGGTCGTGAATGCCGGCAGCGGCCGCGGGGACTTTGGCCTGATCGATCTCCTTCGCCAGGTTCACCGCCCGCTGGAGCATTTGCTGCGACTGCTGCGAACGGGTAAACAGGTCACCGGATGCCTGTTCACCCAATACCCCGGCGATTTCGGAATCGAGCAGTGCCATCTGATCCAGCCAGGATCGGGCCGAGCGGCGATAATCCTCGAAGGCTTTCACTTCCGGAAGCAGTAAAACCGGCTTGCCATTTTCATCACGCGGCGAGGTAAATGTGCCAATCGCCGCGAAAAGAATGACCGTTACCAGCAATATGATGCCCAGGCGCTGCAATCGCTCTTCCGAGATTTCGATTTCCGCATTATCGTACGGTGACATAGCTATCCTCCCCTTCGGAATATCCGCAGGTAATTTCACACATGGTCTTCCAGTTCAATCCACGCGCCGGTTTTGCCCGCTCGCGAGCCTTGAGGGTTTCGAGAACCTGGCTGCCGCGCTCGTAGTCAATATTGCGAATAAACTCGATGTGATCAGCGACGATCTCGAATACTGGCGGCAGCTCGCTTCCACGGTCACGCTGCTGGATATGCCCTTCCACCCCAATCCGGCTGCCCTTCTTGAGATAGCCGTAAGCCATTTCCGCCAATGCGCCATAAGCGACAATGCGCAATCCGTAAAGCGGCTTTGCATGCGCCGAACCGTTACAGATCATCACCAGGCGAATGAATGGCACCTCCTCCCCCTTTTGGTTGGTGTGTTTATCGAAATAGATATCCCCGTTAATGTCCCCAATGTTCCAGGTAAAGTTTCCGAGCGGCATTTTCAGTTCTCCTTCAATTTCGGAATGTCAGGCTTCATCGCCTGGTTGGATAGTCAGGTTAAGCAGATCCGGCAGCAACGCCATCCGGTCCCGGTCAATCCCTTTGAATGCGAGTTTCCAGTCTGGATCGGCGTTGCCCTGCCAGGTCAGCGACTCACGGTATTTCCGTGTAAACACTGCCGGTGAATAACCGGCCAGCCGGTCAAATGCGCCGCCGGCGCTCATGCCCGGTTGATCGCATAACCGGGCAACTGCCAGGCTGAGCGGATTTTGCACGCCGGTGTTAGCCACCCCGTATAGAATCCAGGAAACAAACGCTTTAGGACTTTTTTCTTGTGCCAATAAAGCGCTTCGACTGCGCGAATTGACTCTTCTGAGAAGTTCATCAAAATTCCAAATGGTTTCCTTTGCCTCCCCTTCCCCCACCCGTCCCGTGAAATGACCCGAAAGCGCAAAAGAATCTTGGTTGGTTGGGGTGTCTTTCTGTATTTGGGAATCTTTAAAGCCTCTGAGAATCTTTAAAAGAGTCTCAAAACA
>CAZDAW010000123.1:0-8403 GCA_964503685.1 uncultured Anaerolineaceae bacterium
GGCACGAGAACTGCAATGCGTTTTAACCAAGGAGGCTAAATGGTATATGACTAAAACAACGAAAATATCTGGATTTTATAAATTAACAATTGATGAGCGTTTGGAGTTGATAAAAAATTTTGTGGGGTTAACCAATGAAGAGATAATTATTTTAAAAGACGCTGATGGCCTATCGCTAGATACAGCTTCTCGTATGATAGAAAACGTAGTTGGGAGAATTCAGATTCCATTGGGGATCGCTGCGAACTTCCTTATAAACGGAAAGGAATACTTTATCCCCATGGCAACAGAGGAACCATCGGTTGTCGCAGCCGCAAGTAATGCCGCAAGGCTAACTAGAGAGAGAGGTGGGATATTCACCACGAATTCAGGCCCCAACATGATTGCTCAGATCCAGACGGTGAATATTGCTGATCCTTGGGCTGCGCGTTTACGTATTCTTGAGCATAAGCAAGAAATATTAAACTTAGCAAATCAACAAGATCCCGTACTGGTTAAATTAGGTGGGGGTGTCAAGGATCTGGAAGTAAGAATAATCGATTCACGGATAGGGCCTATGGTGATAACTCATCTAATAGTCGATACCTGTGATGCGATGGGGGCAAACGCTGTAAATACCATGGCAGAGGCCCTCGCCCCTATGATAGCGAGAATTACCGGAGGAAGAGTCTATCTCAGGATTCTTTCGAACCTCGCAGATCGAAGAGTAGTCAGGGCGAGAACGGTTGTCGCTAAAGAAGTTTTGGAAGCAGAAGAGGTAGTGGATGGAATAATCATGGCTTCCGCCTTTGCCGAAGCGGATCCGTATCGCGCCGCCACTCACAATAAAGGAATAATGAACGGGATTAGCGCGGTAGTCCTTGCGACTGGCAACGATACGCGCGCAGTAGAGGCAGGAGCTCATTCCTACGCTTCACGAGACGGGCGCTATACAGCCTTGGCTCGATGGGAAAAAGACAGCAATGGCGATCTCGTAGGCTCTTTAGAATTACCAATGGGTGTTGGATTGGTTGGCGGAGCAACTGCAACGCACCCGATCGCAAAATTAGCAGTCAAAATTTTAGGCGTAAAAACCGCAATCGAATTAGGAGAGGTAATTGCGGCAGTTGGCCTGGCTCAAAATCTGGCAGCTGTTAAAGTACTCGCAACTGAAGGCGTACAACGCGGACATATGGCGTTGCACGCTCGGAATGTCGCTGTAAATGCAGGAGCTGCTGGCGAGCTTATCGATCAGGTCGCGGAAATTATGGTCCGCGAAAGAAAAGTCCGAGCGGACAGGGCTCAAGAATTGGTCCAAGAACTAGGAGCGAAGATAAAGGGATAAGCTATGGGATGTAATCAGATGCAACTTTCGTTTCCATCCAAAGTATGTATAGGCGACATCACAGTCCGGGACGGTTTCCAGCACGAAGAAAGATTTATCTCTACAGAAGCAAAAGTGTTTTACGCTGAAGAACTGATACTGGCAGGAATAAAATCTGTAGAAGTGACAAACTATGGCAATCCTCATCGGATGCCTCAGTTCAGGGATGCCGATGAGATCATAAAAAGACTTAGACAGAGCAAGCGGCTTGCTAAGCGTGGTATCGACTGGACTACGGTAGATTTAAGCGCGGTCACTATTCGAGAATCAGCTGTGGACAGGGCTATTGAATTGAAAAAAGAAGGAATTGGCCCGGATCGCTTGGTCATGATGGTTTCAACCGACGAAGAACACCATTATACCAACTCGGGAGGAACTCTTCCTGAGTATTGGCGTGAAGCTGAGCGTTGCATTAAAAAAGCGCGGGATGTCGGAATAAAAGTCTGCGGTACGGTCAGCACTATCTGGGGAAGCCCGATTACAGGACCGACGAAGCTAGAGGATGCGGTCGAGTTTACACGCCATTGGCTTGAAATCGGAGCGCATGATATTGAACATGCCGATCACGATGGCTCCGCTCCTCCTGATAAGGTTTATCGGTACTTTTGTATGGTTCTCGACGCTTTTCCTAATCCTGACCTCCATATTGCGCATTTTCACGTTACCAGAGGATGGGGATTGGCCAATGTTCTGGCATCTTTACAGGCAGGAATAAAAAAATATGAAGGTACGCTCGGTGGTATCGGAGGTCAGCCCGCCAACTTCTTTGGAGACGCGCCGGTTGAGGGTACAGGGTCTTACTACTATAAGAATCCTGTTAATGTCGGACTCGTTTGCACTGAAGATATGCTGGTAATGATGGACGAAATGGGAATACGGACCGGTGTCGATATCGATAGGATTCTAGAACTCGGAAGGTTCATGGAAAAAACGATCGGCCGTAGACTTCGCTCTGAATCGATTATGAATGGGAGAGTCCCAAAGGAGCCACAAAAAAACTTCCAGAGAAGTGGACTACTTGAGCGGAAAAAACAACTTGGAGAGTTGCCAGGACAGAAGTATCCATAAAGGTCAGTCGCTGACTCATTTTCGAGTCGGAAAATATAAGGAGGATAAAGGAATGGCGAAGAAAAGTTGGCTGGTTATCATTATCATCATGTTGCTCATCGGAGGGACGGTGTTTGCACAGCTAGATTCGAAAAATCCCATAAGGGTTGCTGCCATAATCCCCTTAAGTGGCGGCGCGTTCGCTGAAGCTGGGCAGGAGATGCGAATGGGTTATCTGATGGCCCAAAGCGAAATCAATAACAGCGGAGGCATACTCGGTCGAAAACTGGAATTAGTAATAGAAGATGATCAATGCAAACCTGAGACTGGTATCGCCGCGTACATGCGCCTTCTCACCAGAGGGAACATCACTGCATTTGTAGGAGGCTATTCAAGTACTATTACCTATGCCCAATGCAATGCCGTGCAAAACTTCGAACCTCTGATGGTATGGATCGGTGCTTCATCGACTTCTGTGGAACACAGCTTCGGGCAAAAGAAATGGTTTTTCCATATGCATCCATGGGACTATCATCGGCAATCGACTGTCACAGCATTTCTGGAAGGAGTCAGTCCAAAGCCGAAAACAATTGCGCTTACCTACGAAGACGGTATCTATGGCACTACGAGTGCCGATTATTTTAAAAAGTATGCAAGAGAAGCCGGGTTTACTATTGTTCTCGATGAGCCGCATAAAAGCGGTTCTTCCGATTTTACCTCGCTGTTAACTAAAGCAAAAGCTCTCAAGCCTGATGTTTTCTACGATGTCAGCTATGCTGGAGACTACATACTTCAGATCAAGCAGGCGAAAGAAATAGGTTTCAACCCTAAAGCCTTTGTCATTGTAGCACCGATGTTCCCTAATTATGTGCAGTCTCTCGGTGATGTTGGCGATTATGTTGTCGGTGTAAATCCTTGGGCTCCAAGCCTTAAGCTGGAAGGATTGCCTGAATGGAAGGAGCGATTTGCTGCGTTGTATCCCGAAAAGAAATCCTACGAGTATTGGCTTCCTCTCGCGTATACTAACTTGATAACTGTAGCCGAAGGCATAAAAAAAGCTGGCAGTACTGATAAAGACAAGATCATAATCGCACTGGAGCAGCTCGATATTGTGACACCATTCGGAAGGATGAAATTTGAACCTAGCGATGAAGGTGGGGTACATCAGTGCTTTACCAACTTGGTGATGGTGCAATGGCAGAAACAGCAGCCAATAGTTGTATTCCCCAAAGATATTGCTGGCGCGCCCTTCGTGTATCCTAAGCCATGATTCTGAGTTCGGATTGATAATCTTCAGGCCGGATAGTATGAAACGCTGCTCCGTAGCTTTGCCTTGCGGAGCAGCTTGATCTGGTCCTTAAAACAATTCTGGCTGTACGGGGTGGAAATGTATGGATAATTTACTACAGGCCGTTCTCAACGGTGTGTTAACGGGCGGTGTATACTTGGTAGTTACACTGGGAATAGCCCTTGTCTTCGGAATTATGCGATTAATGAATTTTGCGCATGGTGAATTTGTGATGCTGGGAGCCTATACAACCTTCTGGTGTTTTACCTTGCTTGGGATGAATCCATATATTTCTCTCATCTTATCCGCTTTAGTGCTTTTCGTTTTCGGCTTGATTGTCTATAAAGGGCTAATCGAACATATTCTTGATGCACCTTCGATCAACCAAGTGCTTTTAACCTTTGGAATTTCTGTCATTCTGCAAAACTTGGCGTTGATACTATGGAGTGCCAACTCTGTAGCTTTGAATCTAAAGACCAAAGTAATAAAGATTGGAGTAATACAGGCAGGTCAGGATAGAATAATTCTTTTCTTGATCGGCTTGGCGGTTACTATCCTTATAATCCTGCTGTTAAAGAAAACATACGTAGGAAAGACTATGTCAGCAGTGAGCCAAAACCGAAAAGCTGCGTATTTGTTGGGAATAAATGTGCCATTTTTTTATCTTATATCATTCGGATTAGCTTCGGCATTGGCCGGTTTAGCAGGTGGACTTGTTGCAATTGTAATGTATTCATCGCCTTATGTGGGCGGAAAACTGGGATTAAGAGCTTTCGCAATTCTGACAATGGCTGGCTTAGGCAATTTCAATACGATAATTGTCGCAAGCCTCATTATGGGACTTATTGAATCATTTGTCGGTATCTATGTACCCCAAGGCCCTGGATGGGCTGAAGGTATTTCTTTTCTCATAATACTTGTAGTCTTAGCCTTCAGGCCTGCTGGATTAAAAGGAGCGAGGGCGGAATGAAAAATACACAACTTCGACTTTTGCCAGAAGGTTTATATATAGCCATTGGTGTTTTTGCACTGGCGCTCCCTTTTCTACTTGACCTTTATCTAGTTCATCTTACGACAGGTGTTCTGGTCTATGTAATACTTTCTATTGGTTTGAGCGTACTTACAAAAACTGGTCAAGTTTCTATTGGCCAAGCTGCATTTTTTGGAGCGGGTGCTTATACAGCAGCAATCATCAGCAAGTTTATCTATCAGAGCGTCCTTCTTGAATTTGTCGGTGCTTTGGTAGTTACTGTAATTTTAGCAATATTCTTAGGTTATGTAACGCTAAGAATGAAAGGTATTTTCTTCTCTATAGCAACACTTGCGTTTACCGAATCGCTGTTGGTGCTTGCCATCAACGAGCGCAAAATAATCGGAGGGGCGACAGGAATTATTGTTAAGCCTCTCTTCGGCAATAACATGGTGATGATTTACTATTTTGCCCTGGCACTTACTTTGATATCATTGCTTACATCGTATATAGCCAACAAATCAAAACTAGGGTACGCGTCGCTGGTAATAAAAAATGACGAACGATTGGCTAATTCGATCGGAATCAACCCCACAAAATATAAAATAGCCGCCTTTGTCATCAGTGCTGCCTTAAGCGGCCTCGCTGGTGCATTCTACGTACACTATGTGACGTTCATCGTGCCTAATGAGGTTTTCAACCTTTCAATCTCAGTCTCAATATTAGCAATGACAATATTTGGAGGTGCCTATTCATTCATCGGGCCGGTAATCGGAACGATTGTATTGAAATTAGTTGAAGAATTACTCAGACAGAAAATCACCTACGGCCATCAAATTGGTTACGGTATTATTTTGGTAATAACGATTTTATTTATTCCAAATGGTCTTGTCAGTCTATGGAAAAGCAGGAGGATCAGTAGTACTAGGCAGGCGAATAAGACAGGAGGAGGGACCCTATGAGTTTACTGGAAGTCAAAAGCATAACTAAAAAATTCAAGGGCGTAACTGCTGTAAATGACCTGAGCTTTACTGTTGATAAAGGCCAAATTTTAGGATTAATCGGCCCTAATGGGGCAGGGAAATCAACCGTTTTCGATATCATTTCAGGGATACGTCCGCCGGATGGATCTACTCCAATGCCCAACACCGGAGAAATAATATTTAATGGCGAAAATATCGTTGGTACTGAACCTTATAAAATTTGCAGCAAGGGAATAACAAGAACGTTCCAAATAACTAAGCGCATTAAGGAGATGACGGTAAGAGAAAATATTTTTACGGCAGGCTTATTCGGGAAAAAAGAACACACCAACAAAGAAATGATAAATAAGGAAGCAGAAGAAATTTGTATCCTTATGGAACTGGCGGAAAAGATGGATGTTCAAGCAGCGAGTCTAACGTTGATTGAACAGAAAAGACTGGAATTGGCCCGAGCGCTGGCGACAAGACCGATCTTGCTTTTATTGGATGAAGTAATGGCGGGATTACGACCAACAGAAATAGACAGGGTGTGTGCAATCATTAAATCAATTCGTGACAGAGGGATAACAATCATTGTCGTAGAACACGTAATGAAGGCGATCATGAGTGTATCTGACAAGCTTGTAGTTATGGAGTCGGGTAAAAAAATCGCCGAGGGCAATCCTCGGGATATCGTCAAGGATCCCCTCGTTATCGAGGCCTATTTTGGGAAAGAATAATATGAACCTACTTGAAGTGGCAAATATCAACGCATTTTACGGCGATGTACAAGTTCTTTGGGATGTATCGTTCCACGTTTCAAAAGGAGAGATCGTAGCCTTGATCGGTGCAAACGGAGCAGGAAAAACATCAACGCTGAGATCTGTATCACGAATCATCAACCTTAAATCAGGCAGCATTAGCTGGATGGGAGAAAATATACACAACTTGCCGGCTCACCGGGTTTCGAGAATGGGGATCGCACATGTTCCTGAAGGCAGGGAGTTATTTGTTGAGCTCACAGTTTTGGACAATCTTGTTCTAGGCTCTCTATATACGGTTAAAGACGAAAACAGAAAGCGGGAATTACTAGAGACTGTATTTTCGCTTTTTCCAAAACTTAGCGAACGTAAAAACCAGATTGCCGGCAGCCTTAGCGGCGGGGAGCAGCAAATGGTTGCAATAGCTCGCGGCCTAATGTCAGATCCAAAACTGCTTATGCTCGATGAGCCATCGTTAGGTCTTGCACCGATTATTGTCGCTGAGATGTTTGCAACTATAAAAGAAATCAGCCAGCGGGGAGTCACTGTTCTTCTCGTTGAACAAAATGTGCACAAAACCCTGGAAATTTGCTCAAGAGCGTATGTTCTGGAAACTGGTGTAATAACCACTGAAGGCAAGGGAACAGAATTAATGAAAGACGATCATATCCGAAAAGCGTATCTCGGCCTCTAAAAAGTTGTGATGAATAGGAAACCGTTAGATCATATATAGGAGGCAACCTATGATAGAAAAACCTATCATTGGGGAAAACGAAGCAGCAGCTCTTGTCAAGGAGGGAGATGTCGTTCATGTAGGCGGTTTTCTTGCCTGCGGTTCTCCAATCAAGATACTCAATGCATTATGCAAAAAGGAAACTAAGAACCTCACCTTAGTATGCAACGATACTGCAATCATGAATCCAAAGGCTGGAATATCGACAGGAGTAGCTCCATTAATAGTAAAGCACCAGTTTAAGCGAGTTATTGTTTCACATATTGGAACCAATGCTGAAATTCAGCGACAAATGAATACGGGAGAAACGATCGTAGAACTTGTCCCCCAAGGAACTCTGGCTGAAAAAATTCGCGCTGCGGGGTATGGCCTCGGTGGAATACTAACCCCGACTGGAGTCGGCACTGAAGTTGAAGAAGGCAAACAGATAATTACGCTAAGCAGTAAAGTGTTCATTTTGGAAGAAGCGTTAAAAGGAGATGTTGCTCTGATTAAAGCAAAGATAGCAGATAAAGCAGGAAATTTAATTTTTTCTAAAACAGCAAGAAACTTCAATCCAATCATGGCTACCGCTTGTTCATTGGTAATCGCAGAAGTTGAGGAAATTGTAGATATCGGCGAGCTGGATCCAGATATGGTTCATACCCCTTCTATTTTCATAGATTATCTGGTGAAAGCCTAGGGAGGATGTCATGATTGAATATTCAGAAAATAAAGAAATCATCGCACGAAGAATAGCTCAGTTTTTTAAAAACGGTGACGTAGTAAATCTTGGAATTGGTCTGCCGACATTAGTCGGGAATTTTGTACCGCCTAACGTTACCGTAATATTCCAGTCAGAAAATGGCTTTATCGGTTTGGGAGCTGCTCCTCAGTCTGGAAAAGAAGACAAAGATTTAACGAACGCTGGCGGTTTACCGGTGACCATATTGCCCGGGGGAGCATTTTTTGATTCCGCAACAAGTTTTGGAATTATTCGAGGCGGGCATGTAGATTATACCGTATTGGGAGTACTTGAGGTGGATCAAGAAGGAAATCTCGCAAATTATAAAATACCAGGGAAGATGGTTCCCGGAATGGGTGGAGCAATGGATCTAGTCGCAGGATCTAGAGTTGTTATAGCTGCGACAACCCACTTTGAAAAATCTGGTCAAGCTAAGTTGAAGAAAACGTGCACGCTCCCTTTGACGGCTGCGGGAGAAGTAGATTTTGTTGTCACTGATCTTGGTTTTTTCCAAGTTGTGGATGGAAAATTCAGGCTTATGGAATACTTTTCGCC
>CAZDAW010000124.1:0-8392 GCA_964503685.1 uncultured Anaerolineaceae bacterium
TTAGAGATGGGGAATTTCTTGTTGTGATTGGTTTATCCGGCTCGGGTAAATCAACTCTGTTGCGCTGTATTAACCGTTTGATCGAACCGACATCCGGGAAGATCTATTGGAATGATATTGATATTACCAGCGTTTCTGGAAGTGAATTACGAAGAGTCCGTCGTCAGATCGGAATGATATTTCAGCAATTCAACCTGGTGAAAAGATCCAGTGTGATGACCAATGTTCTGACAGGTCGGTTGGGGTATACAAATCCATGGCGCGCCATGTTGGGTTTATGGACAAAAGAAGAGCGGCAAATGGCAATGCACGCTCTGGAGAGAGTGGGAATTGATGAGAAGGCTGGCGTTCGGGCGGATGCATTATCCGGCGGTCAGCAGCAACGAGTAGGTATCGCACGGGCCTTAATGCAAGATCCTAGTTTGATTCTGGCTGATGAACCAGTTGCAAGTTTGGACCCTGTTCTGGCACATACCATACTCCGCTATCTCGAACAGCTCAATAAAACGGACGGAACGACTGTTATATGTAGTTTGCATTTCCTTGATCTTGTGCATCGTTATGCCACAGATGTAGTGGGTTTGAAGGATGGGATAAAAGTATTCGAGGGGAAACCTCAAGAAATTGACCATATCCGATTTAAAGAAATATATGGAGAAGAAGCCCAGGAAGTCCGCGCTACTGCTGTGGAGGAGTAGATGATTTTTAATCAAAGAAAATTGAGGTTAACGCCCATTCTTTCCGGTGTGTTTTCGTTGTTATTACCTGGTTTAGGGCAATTTTTGCAACGAAAAACTGCCAGAGGTATTTCAATATTCTTTGTTGTTGCTACTGCAGTTGCTACAACTGTATGGTATGGTAAATCGGGGTGGTATTTTATTCCGGCAGCGTTATGGATATGGGCGGTTTGGGATGCCATCCGATTACCCAAAGGCGCTCCGATGATTGTTGGTGTACTTCTCTGGCTGAGTATGGCGTATGGAATCGGTTGGGAAGTAACAAAAATTAATCCCAAGGCATTATTTGAAAATCCTGATCGGGCGTCGTTGATCACAAATCAAATGTTTAACCCCGATTTTCTTGAACCCAGGACATTAAAAAATTCTGGTTATGTCAATATCGAAATACCTTGCTCTTCAACACCACCTAAAGCTGATAACACGATTAATGGGATACATGTTACAGCCAGTCCGGATTGTGCAACAGTCAGTGATAAAGTGATTGTAACAGCTGAAGGGTTGTGGCCTGATACGTCTGGATATCTTTATTGGTATACGCCGATCGGCGGAGTGGCCAAGACATTCCCGATTACCAGCGATAAAAATGGCAATATTAAAGTGGAGATAATTGTTCCTTTCGAAGCTTTGTCAGCTGCGCCTAATCCGACCGGCGCTCCACTTATGCATCGATTAACAGTTGTACAAACTCGTCCATTAGGTGGTGTTGCCATTTCAACAAATGGGAAATTTGTAATTCAAGGAATTTATGAAACATTAGCATTGGCCTTACTGGCTACAACAATCGGTGCAATTTTGGCGCTGCCTTTTGGATTCCTGGCTGCTCGTAATCTGATGAGCGGGAACCCGGTGACCTACGGAATATATTTTATTACGCGGACTGTTCTTAATTTATTCCGTTCAATAGAAGCGCTGATTATGGCGATCATATTTGTTGTAATTGTTGGATTGGGGCCATTCCCTGGCATGTTGGCTATTACTGTTCACACTGTTGCTGCATTGGGTAAACTGTATTCGGAAGTTATTGAAGGCATTGAAGCTGGGCCAATAGAAGCAGTGCGGTCAACTGGCGCCAGTTGGGTTGAAGTGATTCGCTTCGCGGTAATCCCCCAAATCATTCCACCGTTTACGGCGCTGACAATCTATCGATGGGATATCAATGTACGGTCTTCGACAATTATCGGATTTGTTGGAGGAGGGGGGATCGGTTTTTTCATTTACCAATGGATCATAATTGGTGATTATCGTGCGGTCAGCGCTTCGTTCGTTGCCATTGCCATTGTTGTTATGATTCTGGATTTCTTCAGCGCTCGATTACGTGAACGGTTGATATAGCCATGTCCTTATTATCCCGCCTGACTCGACCCTTTGTATTTACAATCCTCATGATTGTCATCATATTGGCATATATTTTCAGCATTCAGGTGACTCAACCAGATCTTGTCAAATTAGTCAAATCTGCTCCGAAAGCAAAAGAGATATTGAGTCAGTTGTTAGCGCCTGATCTGGTTACGCGAGAGACCGGTACGTATGTCGTTTCTATCGCTTTCCCTATTCCATGTGGAAGCGCTTCGGAAGGTATTCCAGCTACCACAGGCCCAAGGATTGTTGTTAATCCGGGGTGCGCAGAGGCAAAAGAGAATTTCACAGTTGAAGGATTTGAATTGGATCCGCGGGTCGATCTAACTTTGCGCTGGAAGTTGCCGGATGGAAATCTGATGAGTGTTCAGAATGTAAAAACTGATACCGACGGCCACTTTTTAATTGAAATGCAGGCTCGTCCGATTGCTATGACAAAGAATGGCATACCAGCGAATATTGAAGCGGAGGTCAATCGTCAGGGTGGAAAGCTGATTCCAACGTCAACGGTGAAAGATGTTATTGATGCCATGTTTGTAACAATATTCATGGCATTGATTGCCACAACGATTGGAACGATATTTGCAATTCCATTAAGTTTCCTGGCGGCATCGAATATTACTCGCCGCGGGCTTATCGGTACTGTTGTTTATTATATTGTCCGTGGAATATTAAATATTATCCGCTCGTATGAGCCGCTGGTCATGGCAACAGTATTTGCTCTGATCGTCGGTTTTGGCAGCCCATTTGCCGGCGTACTGGCATTGGTGATTGTCACAACAGCTTCCCTGGGTAAGATGTTTTCCGAATCGGTTGAAAGCATTGATCCGGGGCCGATAGAAGCATTAACTGCTACTGGCGCGAATCGTCTTTCAGTTATTATCTATTCAGTTGTTCCTCAAATCATCCCTGATTTTCTGTCGTTTACAATCTACCATTGGGATATCAATGTACGCATTTCGACTGTGATCGGTTTTGTGGGCGGCGGCGGCATCGGTTTTTACTTATCCCAACGAATTAATACTTTTGAATACAGCAAAGCAGGTACAGCTTTACTGGTAATTATTATTATTGTGTGGTGTCTCGATTTTTTAAGCGCCCGGATCCGAAAATTCCTGGTTTAATTTGTAATTGCACGAGAATTGCGCCGGCGCCGGCGAATAACATTCCGAAAATTTGCCGGCCATTCAATTGTTCTCCGAGAAATAGCCAGGCAAGGAGCGCTATTTGCACCAGCATGGTGCTGTTGATGATGCTGGATTCTATCGCAGATAGCGTTTTCAGTGTGTAGTTCCATAATGTAAATGCAATAGCGGTATTAAAAATCGCCAGCCAGGCAATGAGCAGCCAGGATTTAATATTTAGCAGCGGTATTCCTTCAAAAATAACCCCACTGATTAAAAGTAATATAGAACCAATACCCATACTGATGATGGTAACTGTCAGTGAATCCAATCGCCCTGTACGGTTGACATTGCGCCCAATCACTGATGAGAAGGCATTTGCCAGCATGCCACAAGCGACGATGATCAATCCGATCCATTGACCTTTTGGAAATGAAACCGGGTAAAAGTAAATCATAACACCGGAGATATTAATCAAAACGCCAATCCATTGAAACAACCCCGGTTTTTCTTTTAAAATTAGGATTCCTAACCCGGCAACAAATATCGATGTCAGGTTTAATATCAGACTGACTGTGATTGCAGGCAGATAAGTCAGGCCAAGAAATTGAGTTCCCTGGGTTATAGCGTAATAAAGGATCCCCAAAATTACCAGAATCAGCCAATCCTGTTGTTTCAATGTTCGAAATACAGTTTTCCTTGAGGGTGACAAGGCAAAAGGTAGCAGCGATAAAAAGGCCATGAAATACCTGAACCCTGCAAATGTAATGGCAGGTATATCCTCCAGACCAATTTTGATTAATACCCATGATGTTGACCATAAAAAAGTCACCAATAATGCAATCAGAATAGCTTTTAATCGAGTTGGAGGGGAAGACAGCATAGGCCAATTCTAACACCACTTATGTTCTATTTGCTGACTTGAGCACACTCTCTGCGGCGAGATGTGCTAAAATTATCCCCATGAATATTCGTATTGTTTTCATGGGATCGCCTGAGTTTGCATTACCAACGCTGCGAATTATTAACGAGCATTATGGAGTTATTGGCGTCGTGACGCAGCCGGATAAACCGGCGGGACGCGGACGGATTATAACTCCCCCGCCAGTCAAATTACTGGCTCAAGAACTTGGAATTCCTATAATTCAGCCATTAAAAGTCAGAGAACCAGAAGCCATGGCGCAGTTGCGTGAATGGGCGCCTGATGTGATCGTTGTAGCTGCTTTTGGGCAGATATTGCGTTCGGAATTACTAAACTTGCCAAGATTAGGGTGCATTAATGTTCATGCTTCCCTGCTCCCACGCTGGAGAGGGGCGTCTCCTATCCAGGCAGCGATTTATCATGGAGATAAAGTCACTGGGATTACAATTATGCAAATGGATCCTGGAATGGACACCGGCCCTATCTACATACAGCGGGAGATTATGATTACCCAGGAGGATACAGGCGGCAGTTTGAGCGAACGTTTGGCTGATTTGGGCGCCGATTTACTGGATGAGGTATTGCCAGATATTATTGAAGGGAAAATTCAAGCTTATCCACAGGATTCAGAAAAGGCAACAAAAGCGCCTCTGCTAAAGAAAGAAGACGGACTTTTGGATTTTTCCCGAAGTGCGGAGGAATTGGCGCGCCAGGTCCGGGCCTACAATCCATTTCCGGGCGCGTATTTTCTTTTGAAAGGGTTGCCGCTTAAGGTTCATCGAGCGCACCCAATTCCTTACACTCATACATCGCCGGGTAAACATTTTCTTTATGAAGGGTACCCCGCTATCGATACCGTAGAGGGCGCCTTGGTATTGGATGAGATTCAACCGGCAGGAAAAAAGCCTATGACGGGTAAGGCATTTATTCAGGGTTCGAGGGAATGGTTGTAAGGGAATTGTTTGGTTATTATTGCCTGTCTATCTACCAGGAATAAAAAAGTTTGCTATTTCAATAAAATCAGAGGAGGAATCAAATGTCCGAGGTGGAATATATTGCAGCCATAGATCAGGGTACGACCAGCACGCGATGCATGATATTTGATCGAGAGGGACGGGTTATTTCTATTGATCAAAAAGAGCATCGCCAAATCTATCCAAAACCAGGCTGGGTGGAGCATGACCCTCTGGAGATATGGCACCGAACGCAAGAAGTTATACGTTCGGCAATTCAGAAAGCCCAAATTCGAATTGAACAAATCGTTGCATTCGGGATTACCAATCAGAGAGAAACGACGGTTATCTGGAATAAACATACCGGCAAACCCTATTGTAATGCTATTGTCTGGCAGGATACCCGGACGGACCAAATTTGCAACCTGCTTGCCCAGGAAGGCGGGCAGGATCGTTTTCGGGAAAAGGTTGGTTTACCGTTGGCCACATATTTTTCTGGGCCAAAGATCAAGTGGGTATTGGATAATATTCCAGATGTTCGTAAGGATGCCGAAAAAGGGGACGCGCTTTTTGGTAATATTGATACCTGGTTGATCTGGAATCTGACTGGCGGTGCAAAATGCGGGGGTGTTCACGTGACTGATGTGACGAATGCTTCGCGGACGATGTTAATGAATTTAAAAACTTTACAATGGGATAGCGAGATTCTTAAAACCTTGGATATTCCAGCCAGTATGCTTCCCCAAATTCAATCATCTTCGCAGGTTTACGGTTCTGCGGATGGCGATTGGGGAGGGATTCCGGTATCGGGTGACCTGGGCGACCAACAGGCAGCATTATTTGGGCAGGCCTGTTATGATCCTGGTGATGCCAAGAATACATATGGAACGGGTTGTTTTATGTTGATGAATACGGGCGCAAAAGTCATTCCCAGTTCCAGCGGTTTATTGACAACGGTCGGATACAAAATTGGCGACCAACCGGCAATCTATTGTCTGGAGGGGTCTATTGCAATTACCGGCGCCCTGGTGCAGTGGCTGCGGGATAACCTGGGAATTATACAGAATTCTGCGGATATCGAATCTCTGGCAAAATCGGTGGAAAATAACGGCGGAATATATATTGTGCCAGCTTTTTCAGGTTTGTACGCTCCTTATTGGCGCAGCGACGCGCGGGGCGTGGTTGTTGGGTTGACCCGCTATATTAATCGAGGACATCTGGCGCGTGCCGCCTTAGAGGCAACAGCCTATCAGACTCGTGAAGTTCTTGAAGCTATGGAAAAAGATTCCGGGGTAAATTTAAAAGCCTTGAAAGTTGATGGTGGAATGGTGGTAAATAATTTATTAATGCAATTTCAGGCAGATATTTTAAATGTGCCGGTGATTCGTCCGGTGATATCTGAAACGACAGCCCTGGGCGCGGCTTATGTGGCTGGTTTAGCTGTTGGTTTCTGGAATGGCTTTGATGAATTGCGTACATACTGGCGAGAAGCGAATTCATGGAAACCACAAATGGCAGAAGCGACACGTCAAAAAATGTATGCCGGATGGAAGAAAGCAGTTACTCGAACATTTGATTGGGTTGAATAATTAAGATGCGTTCACATCAATTTACTTTAGTACGACACGGTGAATCGGTAGGGAATGCAAATAATTTTTCCCAGGGGCAGAAGGATTTTCCGTTATCCGAATTAGGCAAGAAACAAGCGAATGCTTTAGGCTCCTACTGGAAAAATACAAAAATGGTTTTTGATCAGATTGTTTCAAGTCCACTTTCACGCGCCAGAGAGACCGCTGAAATTATTTCAGGCTGGTTGGGTTCATGCAGAGTCTCATACGATCCGATATGGATGGAAAGAGATAGTGGTAAAAGAGCAGGTTTGAAGGAGGAGGTGGCCGAATGTTTGTATCCGCGACCAGCTTTTTTGAACCCTTTTCAACCTATTGGCGAAACTGGCGAAAGCCGTTGGGAATTATTTTTACGAGCCGGCAATGCAGTTCAAAAAATGGTCAGGCTACCCGCAGGAAATTATTTAATCGTATCTCACGGAGCTATGTTGAATATGGTGATGTATGCGATATTAGGGATTGTACCGCAAGCGAATTCGACCGGGGTGCGTTTTCGGTTTGATAATACAGCATTTGTGTCCGTAATTTACGACCCGGATGAACATCATTGGATTGTGACAGGTTTTAACAAGTCTCCGCATTTAGAATTGATTCAATCAGAAACAGCGATTGGGCGGCGAGATTTCCAATTATGATTGCGGATACTCATACTTCATTCAAATTCCTGGTTTTTGGTGCAGGAGCCATCGGAACATATATCGGCGGCAGTCTTGCATTATCAGGCCAATCAGTTGTTTTTATTGAGCGTCCGCAGGTTGTGGGCAAGCTTATTCATGATGGATTACATCTCTCGTTAAGGGGGAAAGAATATCATATCAAATCGCCTGTGATTGTTGGTTCAGTGGAGGAAGCGATAACATCTGGGCCGTTTGATATAGCGATCTTCGCGGTTAAATCATACGATACTCAAAGTACATTGAATGAATTGGCGCCTTATGCGGTAGCATTACCACCCTTTTTATGTTTACAGAATGGTGTAGAGAATGAAATGAAATTGGCCTCTGTTTTGGGGGACAAACGCGTTATACCCGGTTCAGTATTAAGTGCAATTGGGCGCAGGGGTTCAGGCGACATTGTTTTAGAGAAGCTCCGCGGAATAGCAATTGCCAGTGGCCATCCGCTCTCGTCAGTGGTAACAGGAATTTTTAGTGCGGCTGGTCTAAATGCGATGCTCAGCCCGAATGCAGAAAATATGAAATGGTCAAAGATGTTGACTAACTTGCTGGCAAATGCGAGCGCGGCAATATTAAATATGCCGCCGGCGGAAATATTTATGCATCCTGGTTTATATCATCTGGAAGTCGAACAAATTCGTGAGGCAATTCGTGTTATGGATGCTCAAAATATTAAGCTTGTAGATTTGCCAGGAACGCCTGTGCGGGCCTTAGTTAATTCTATGACGCGTATGCCGGAATGGTTTACCCGCCCTCTCATTGGCCGTTCACTGGGAAAGGGGAGAGGGGGAAAAATGCCCTCTTTTCATATTGATTTGCACAGCGGGGTTGGAAAAAGCGAAGTCGAGTATTTGAATGGAGCGGTCGTACGTTTTGGTGAGAAATATAATATTTCAACCCCGGTAAACCGATTATTAACAAAAACACTGATGGCGATGACAAAAGGAGAGATATCGCTTTCTGAATTTTCGAACCAGCCTGATAAATTATTAAAA